>CAZUNT010000242.1:0-10685 GCA_964622215.1 uncultured Caldilineaceae bacterium | reverse complement strand
GGGTGATTTCTGACAATGGCGGGGCCATTTACAATAACGGCACTCTTATCCTCAATAATTCCTCCGTTGTTAGTAGTACGGCGGTGGGTGATACTCCCAGAGGTTCCAATTTGAACTGTGTGGGGGGTGATACCTTGGGTTGCGGGGGGGGGATCTTAAACAATGGTGTCGCTGTTATCAATCATAGTGTTGTCGCTTCCAATACGGCTGTAAACAGTGGCGTCATTTTTCATGGCGGAGGTCATGGCGGTGGTGTGGCAAATTTTGGCACTCTAACCGTGACCGATTCTATTTTTAGAAACAATGTCGGTGATGGATACCCTGGCGGCGGTGGTATATTAAGCCTAAATATTCTGTCCATTCGCGGCAGTCAATTTATTGACAACAGGGCGCTTGTTGGTGGCGGCGTTGAACCTCTGGGGGGCCAAGCCTCCATTAGTACCAGCACCTTCATTAGCAACGTGGCGTATCAACTAGGGGGCGGAATATATGATGCCGCCGATAACGTTATCGTTACGTCCAGTGTTTTCACCGGTAATGTGGCTTCTGATAGTGGCGGCGCGGTCTACATCCATCCTGCTCGTGTTTTCTTCCGGGACAGCACGTTTAGCCATAACAGGGCCTTGAACGGGGGTGGGGGAGGTATCTATGTAAATTATGGGTATGTTACGGTGGTCAATTCCACCTTTGTTAGCAACACTGCCCCTGGTGGAGGAGGTAGCCTGCATGCCGTTGCTGGCGATGATTTTGTCAGGATAGAACTTACAAATACCCTGGTAGCAGGTGGCTCTGCCTCTCATTGTAATAGCCGGGTTATCTCATTGGGATACAACCTTGACGACGGCGATACCTGCAACCTTACTGCGACAGGGGATATAACCAATACCAATCCCTTGCTTGGCCCTCTGCAAGATAATGGGGGCGCTACGCTCACCCACGCGCTTTTGGCCGGCAGCCCGGCCATTGACGCCGGCGACAATACCAATTGTACTTCCACAGATCAGCGGGGGGTGACCCGGCCTCAAAATGGGACCTGTGATATCGGGGCCTATGAGGTGGCGGTGGTGACGCCGTTGACCCTAACCAGTCTTAACCCATTCTCGGCCACTGTAGGGGATACAGGTTTCACTTTGACCCTCACCGGGACAGATTTTGTATCCGGGGCAGTTGTGTTGTGGAATGGTTCAACGCGCTCGACGACTTATGTGAACAGCACTCAATTGACCGCCTCGATCCCGGCCGGTGATCTGACTGCGGCGGGTACGGTCAGCGTCAGTGTCCGTAACCCTGATAATCAGGAGTCAAACGAGCTGTCGTTTACGATTAACCGGGCGAATACCACGACTACAGTGGGGTCATCGCTGAACCCGTCGCAATTTGGGCAGACGGTGACGTTCACGGCGACGGTGAGTTCAAGTGGGGGGACGCCGACCGGTACGGTGACCTTCCGTGATGACGGGACGGAGTTGGGCACAAGCAACCTGGCGGATGGGGCAGCGACCCTGGCGATTTCGACGTTAGGGGCCGGGAGCCACCCAATCACGGCTGAGTATAATGGCAATACCAACTTCAGTTCAAGCATAGGGACGCTTACGGGCGGTCAAACGGTAAGCCGGGCCAGCACCACAACCACAGTGGGGTCGTCGCTGAACCCGTCGCAATTTGGGCAGACGGTGACATTCACGGCGACGGTGAGTTCGGGTGGAGGGACGCCGACCGGGACGGTGACTTTCCGTGATGACGGGACGGAGTTGGGCACAAGCAACCTGGCGGATGGGGCAGCGACCCTGGCGATTTCGACGTTAGGGGCCGGGAGCCACCCAATCACGGCTGAGTATAATGGCAATACCAACTTCAGCTCAAGCCCAGGGACGCTTACGGCCGGTCAGACGGTGACTCAGGCTGATCAGACCATCACCTTTGCTCCGCTGGCGTCCAGGGCTGTGGGAGATCCCCCCTTCTCGGTGACGGCCACGGCCTCGTCGGGATTGGCGGTGAGTTTCACGGCGGCCGGGAACTGCACGGTAGCCGGTAATCTGGTGACGATTAGCGGAGTGGGAAGTTGTACGATTACCGCCCACCAGGCAGGTAATACCAACTATAACCCTGCCTCGGATGTGGCTCAGAGCTTCACAATTAGTGCTAATGATGATACTCATAAAGTATATCTACCTCTCATCATCAGATGAGTGGGCCTCAGAGTAAAAAATATGACTGCTTTCACTAAAACTGATCTGCCTTATGTATCTGTAGTTGTGCCGGCTTATAACGAACACTTTAACATCGCCAACTGCATCGAGGCCTTATTGGCTCAGGATTACCCGGCAGATCAGCTTGAAATCATCATTGTTGATAATAACTCAACCGATGATACGGCTGATATTGTTAGAAAATATCCGGTGACTCTACTGCATGAGCGTGACATTCAAACTCCGGCGGCATCGCGCAACCGGGGTATTCGCCATGCTCAAGGAGAAATTGTCGCCTTTACCGACGCCGATTGTATTCCTGAGCCTGATTGGTTGTCTCACATGGTTGCCCCGTTCAGCGATTCCCAGGTTGTTGGAGTGGCCGGAGTGATGATTCCGACGATAAGGGAGGGTCTGATTAGCGAGTTTATGGTTGCCGCTGACCCGGTTCGTAATCGTGAGTCCGAAGGAATATGGTATATCATCACGGCTAACTTTGCTTGTCGTCACGCGGCCTTGTTATCGGCTGGTCTCTTTCGATCTCGTTTGTTTACCGCTGAAGATGTAGATCTGGGCTTTCGACTGCAGATGAATGGTTATGGCCGAATTGTCGGCGCGCCGCAAGGGGTGGTGAAACACCCCTTTGCCAATACCTGGGAAGAACTATGGGAGCGTTTCCGCCGTTACGGTTATAGCGAGATTTTACTGGATGCTATGTATGGGCAACAGCCCTTCTACCTGAGAACTCCCCAAAAACAGTTTATGATTATTTTGCACCAGATTAGGGCTTTGTTTATTTATCTGCTTTCCTTTATCTACAGATTTGGACGTTCTCTAATCTTTGGGTGGGATACCAGTTATGTGAGTTGGCCGCTGCTCTGGTTTGCCGCGGAGAGCAATAACTTGCTAGGTAAAATACGGGGTCTGTTCGAAACAGGCTTTCTCACTCGAAAGCCGCGCGGTGCGTAGAGCTTATGAATCAACCCCTGCGTATTGCCCTTTACCATAACCTGCCCAGTGGCGGTGGCAAACGAGCTGTCTATGAATGGACCCGGCGGTTAGCTAAAAAACATTCAATAGATGTTTATACGCTTAGCTGCGCTAATCACGATTTTTGTGATCTCCGCCCCTTTGTTCAACAACACCGCGTTTTTGACTTTGAACAACATAAATTGTTTAATAGCCCGTTTGGTCGCTTGAATCAACTGCAACGATGGCGTGATTTGGGCCATCTGATAGAGATAGGCCGCCATATTGCCGCTGAGATTAATGCTGGACAGTATGATCTTGTTTTTGCCAACGCTTGCCTTTATACTTTTATTCCCACTTTTCTCTTGTTTAATAAGCTGGCAGCAATTTACTACTTGCACGAACCTTTTGGCCCATCTACTGTACGCGTGTTAAAACGACCTTACCTGAAAAGTAGTGAATGGCGCAACCTGCTTGATCGTTTTGATCCACTAATTAAGCTCTACCAGTCCCGTCTTGAAGCTATTCGCTCTAAAGGTATCAAACAAACAAAACGCTTACTGTCTAATTCTCAATTTACCAGCCAACAAATAAAAGCGGCTTATGCGGTAGATGCGCCAGTCTGTTATTTGGGGGTGGATGTGGAAACGTTTCGCCCCTTATCCCTTACCCGTGATGAAAACACCATTCTCTCTGTGGGTGAGCTGTCGCCGCGTAAAGGATTTGACTTTTTAGTGGAGAGCCTGGGTCGCCTGCCGACCGACCAGCGCCCCAGGTTAAGAATTGCCAGCAACAGCGTCATTCCGCCGGAAGAGGAGTATATCCGGGGTCTGGCGGCTCGGCACGGAGTTGAGCTGCAGATACTAACTAATCTGAATACTGAGAAACTGGCTGTGGAATATAATAAAGCACAGTTTTGCGTCTATTCACCGGTTATGGAACCCTTTGGCCTGGTTCCTCTGGAGGCGGCCGCCTGTGGCGCAGCGGTTATTGGTGTTCGTGAGGCCGGGGTACTGGAAACGGTAGTGGATAAACGCACCGGTTTACTGGTTGAGCGCGACCCGGCGCAGTTTGCCGCCGCCATTCAATATTTACTGACCCGCCCCACCCTGACCGAGGAATATGGCCGAAATGGCCGTGAGCACATATTGGCTAATTGGACCTGGGAATCCTCAGTGACTCAGCTTGAAAATCACCTCTTCGCGTGTGCAGAACAAAAACAGCACGAACAATAAAACTCAAACGAAGGAGCAAACCTTATCGTTATTGCCGGTGTGGGCCGCCTGAAGAATTAAAGATATGAACGATTACCCTTTCAAAGATAATTTTGCCACGCTGGTTGACCTTTTGCGCTGGCGAGCACAGTATCAAGTTGACCGGCGCGCCTACATTTTCCTCAAAGACGGCGATTTTGAGGAGGTTTGTTGGACTTACCAACAGTTGGATCAACAAGCCCGCCTCATAGCTGCCCGGCTCCAGCATTTAGGCCAACCAGGGGAGCGAGTCCTGCTGCTATACCCGGCTGGTTTAGAGTATATTGCCGCCTTCTTCGGCTGCCTGTATGCGGGAATGATTGCCGTACCCACCTACCCCCCCCGGCTTAATCGCCCTGCCCCACGTTTGCAGGCTATTGTGGCCGATGCTGAGGCCGGCCTGGCCCTGACCACCACCCAGATCTTATCTGATTTACATAACCGCTTTGAGCAAATGCCTGAATTGAAGGTTCTGCGCTGGTACGCTACAGATAACCCGGAATTGGATCTCGATGCTGATGATTGGCAAGAATCCCGGTTGACCGCCGAAACTGTGGCTTTCTTGCAATATACCTCCGGTTCCACCAATATCCCGGTTGGAGTTCAAATTAGTCATAGCAATCTATTGCACAACCTGGCTCTTATTAAACACAGCTTCCAAGTCGATTCCACCAGCAGGTGCTTTTCATGGCTGCCCCTCTACCACGATATGGGGTTAATCGGCAATGTGCTTGAACCACTTTACGCTGGTATTCCGCTGGTTTTATCCTCTTCAACCGCCTTTATAGAACGGCCGGTACGCTGGCTGCAAGCCATCACCCGCTATCAAAGCACCATTAGCGGCGGGCCTAATTTTGCTTACCAATTGTGCTGCGACAAGATTACTCCCGAAGAACGTGCCACCCTCGATTTGAGTAGCTGGAAGGTGGCCTTCTGTGGGGCTGAGCCTATCCGCGCCGGCACACTCGATCATTTCGCCACAACCTTTGCCTCGTGCGGTTTTCGCCGGGAGGCCTTTTACCCTTGTTATGGTTTGGCCGAAGCTACCCTTATGGTTTCGGGTGGAGCAGGTCCGGCTGCGCCTATCGTTTGCGCCGTAGAACGGGAGGCGATAGAGCAGAATCAGGTGATTGAAGTTGCTCCGAACAGCGAAACAAGTCAATTATTTGTGAGCTGCGGGCAAGCTCTGCTCGATCAAAAAATAGTCATTGTTGACCCCGAGTCGCTGACCCAGGTTCCGCCCAACTGTGTTGGCGAAATCTGGGTGTCAAGCCCCAGCATTAGCCGGGGTTACTGGCAGCAGTCTGAAAAAAACAGGCAGACGTTCCAGGCTTACCTGGTCGACACCGGAGCGGGGCCATTTCTACGTACCGGCGACCTGGGTTTTTTGAAAGATGGCGAGTTATTTGTGACCGGCCGGATCAAAGAATTGATTATCATGCGAGGCCGTAACTACTATCCTCAAGACATCGAACAAACGGCCGAACGGAGCCATCCAGCCCTGCAACCTAACGGCGGTGCGGCCTTCTCCATTTCCGTAGAAGGTGATGAGCAATTAGTGATAGTCTACGAAGTCAAGCGCAGCCAGCGTCACGCCGATGTGGAGGAGGTGGCTCGGGCCATTCGCCGGGCGGTGGCCGAGGAACAAGAACTGCCGGTTTATGCGGTAGTCCTGGTCAAACCCATGTATATCCCCCGAACTTCGAGCGGCAAGACTCAGCGGAATCTCTGCCGATCTGAGTTTATGGCCGGCCGCCTGGAAGCTATTGGGGTCAGTCGTTTAAATGAGGCCGTCTCAGTTGAGTTATATGCCGTGCCGGAGACCGGGGTGATATTGCCACAAACCCCTACCGAAGAGTCGCTGGCTGTCATCTGGGCTGAAGTGCTAGAAGCGGGGCATGTAGGCGTTGACGATAACTTTTTTGAATTGGGAGGGGATTCACTCCTGGCGACTCGGGTCGTTTCCCGTATCCGCGAGTTGTTTCAAGTTGATTTACCGTTACGTACCCTGTTTGATACGCCTACCGTAGCCGGCCTGGCTAAACAGGTTGAGTTGAGCCTGCGACAGGGACTTAGCCTGGAAGCGCCGCCCATCCAATCAATCTTGCGCCATAATCACCTGCCGCTCTCCTTTTCTCAGGAGCGCATGTGGTTTCTCCACCAATTGCAGCCCAATAGTTCCGCCTACAATATTGCTGTTGTCATTCGTTTAAAAGGACAGCTAAACCGGACAGCCCTGGTTCAAAGTTTTGATGAGATCATTAAGCGCCACGAGTCGCTGCGCACGAGCTTCATTGTTACGAATGGTCAGCCTGCGCAAATGATTATACCGGCCATTACTGTGCCCCTGCCGGTCGTAGACTTACGTGATTTACCACGACCGGAACGGGAGAACCATGCTTTGATATTGGCCGGCGAGGCTGCTCAGGGTTCCTTTGATCTAGGCGGTGGTGTGCTGATGCACACCATCCTATATCAACTTGATGATGACGAACACTTACTGCTGTTGAATATGCATCACATCATCTCCGATGCCTGGTCACTCGGCGTGATCGCTCAAGAGATGATGACGCTTTACACCGCTTTTACCTCTAACCAACCGGCCAAGCTGCCCCAGCTACTCATTCAATATGCCGACTTCGCCTGCTGGCAGCGGCAGTGGTTGCAAGGCGAACTTTTGGAGGCGCAAATGGCCTATTGGCGCGAGCGCCTGGCCCATGTTTCGGTGCTGGAACTGCCAACCGACCGCCCTCGTCCTGCCATTCAGAGCTATCATGGCCGGTTTAAATCTACGCCTCTTTCCGCGTCATTGCTACAGGCGCTCAAGCAGTTGAGCTGTCAAGAGGGAACAACGCTGTCAATGACGCTGCTGGCCGCCTTCAAAACGCTGCTTTATCGTTACACCGGCCAGGAAGACATCGCCGTAGGGATGCCTATTGCTAATCGCCGCTGGCTGGCCGTAGAGGGTTTGATCGGCACTTTTGTCAATACGCTGGTACTGCGAAGCAATCTGTCGAACAACCCCTCTTTCCGCGAGTTATTGGGCCGGGTGCGTCTGGGTACACTGGAGGCTTACGCGCACCAAGACCTTCCCTTTGCCAAACTGGTGGCCGAATTACAGCCCGAGCGAGATATGAGTCACTCACCGCTGGTGCAGGTGATGTTCAATGTCATCAACGTGCCGGCTCCAGCTCTGGATCTGCCCGGCCTAACTGTCACCTTTGGCGAAGTTGATCGTGGGGGGGCGCAATTCGACCTGAACTTAACCGTGGTTGATACAGCTTACATGCAGCGTACCACCATCGAGTATAACATTGACCTTTTCGATGACGAAACGATTGAACGGATGATGGGGCATTGGGAAATCTTGCTGGCCGGTATCATCGCTAATCCAGATCAACCTATCTCAGATTTACCCCTGCTCACCGAGGCGGAACGGCAGCAGCTTTTGGTTGATTGGAACTGCACCCACCTGGATTATCCCGATCGCTGTATGCATCAGTTGTTTGAGGCTCAAGTAGAACAAACCCCCCAGGCTCTGGCCCTAATCGCCGACTCAATTCAACTTCATCAAGAAGAACAGTTGACTTACGCCGAACTCAACCGGCGAGCCAACCAGTTGGCGCATTATCTACAAAAGTTAGGTGTTGGGCCGGAAGTCTGTGTGGGGGTTAACCTGGAACGGTCGACCGAAATGGTGATCGGCGTGCTGGGTGTGCTTAAAGCCGGCGGCGCTTATGTGCCGCTGGACCCCGCCTTCCCCAAAGACCGCCTGGCCTTCATGGTAGAAGATGCTCAAATTCCGGTGCTGCTCACCCAACAAAATTTACTGGCCGAACTGCCGCCGCATCAGGCCCGCATTGTTTGCCTGGATCGCGATTGGCCTCTGATTGCCCAGGAAAGCGCCAAAAACCCGGTGAGCCGTGTTACCACTACTAACCTGGCTTATATCCTTTACACCTCAGGTTCAACCGGCAAGCCTAAAGGCGTCCAGATTCCCCATCGCGCCTTGACCAACTTTTTGATTTCTATGCGCCAGGAGCCGGGCCTGGTTGAGCAGGATATCCTGCTTTCCGTCACCACGTTATCCTTTGATATTGCCGGCCTGGAGCTATATCTGCCGCTTATTACCGGGGCGCGAGTCGTTGTAGTCAGCCGGGAAGTGGCTGCCGATGGCCTAAAGTTGGGGCAGAAACTTGATCAGGTCAAGGCCACCGTCATGCAGGCGACGCCGGCCACGTGGCAGATGTTGTTGGATGCGGGCTGGTCCGGTCAGCCCAATCTCAAAATTCTGTGCGGTGGCGAAGCCTTGTCGCGCGAACTGGCCAACCAACTCCTGGATCGTTGTGCTACGCTGTGGAATATGTACGGTCCCACCGAGACCACCATCTGGTCGACCGTCCAGCGAGTTGAGCGAGATCAGCCCATCACCATTGGCCACCCCATCGCCAATACCCAAATTTATGTCCTTAATGCATGTTTGCAGCCGACGCCTATTGGTGTACCCGGTGACTTATACATTGGCGGTGATGGGTTGGCGCGTGGTTATCTCAATCGTCCCGAATTAACCCAAGAAAAGTTCATTCCCGATCCGTTCAGCCCCAGGCCCGATGCCCGCCTCTATAAAACCGGCGATTTGGCCCGTTACCGGGCGGATGGGCAAGTTGAATATATGGGCCGGATGGATCACCAGGTTAAGGTGCGGGGATTCCGTATCGAATTGGGGGAAATCGAGAATGTGTTGCAGCGGCACCCGGCGATACAGCAGGCGGTTGTTATCGCCCGCGAGGATCGTCCTGGTGACAAACGCTTAGTGGCCTACGTGATCGCCCGGATAGGGCAAGCCCCAACCGGGGGTGAATTGCGTGATTTTCTAAAAGAAAGTCTGCCCGATTATATGCTTCCCACGGCCTTTGTCTTTTTGGAGACCTACCCGCTGACCCCCAACAATAAAGTGGATCGCCGCGCCCTTCCTGCGCCTGACATGGTCCATACCGGTGGCAGCCGAGACTTTGTGGCGCCACGGAATATGTTAGAGGTCCAATTGGTCCAAATTTGGCAAGAGGTGCTGGGCATCCGACCTGTGGGAGTCACCGACAGCTTTTTCGACTTGGGCGGTCACTCCCTGTTGGTGGTGCGTCTTTTCACCGAAATTGAACAGCGTTTTGGCAAACATTTGCCCATCGCTACGCTTTTCCAGTCGCCAACTATTGAACAGTTGGCGGCGCTGCTTCAACAGGGAGGGTGGTCTCCTAATTGGTCTTGCCTGGTGCCTATTCAACCAGGCGGCTCCAAACCACCCTTTTACTGTGTGCATGAGTTTGACGGTAATGCTTTTTACTATTATGACCTGGCTCAACATTTGGGGGCGGACCAGCCGTTTTATGGGCTACAAGCACGAGGGCTGGATGGCCAAACCGAACCTGACACCTGTATTGAGGATATGGCCGCCCACTATGTTAAAGAAATCCGCACCTTCCAACCTCAGGGGCCTTATTACCTGGGCGGCTCATCGTTGGGGGGATTGGTTGCCTTTGAGATGGCGCAGCAATTACACGCACAAGGGCAGACGGTGGGGTTATTGGCTCTCTTTGATACCTTCAGTATGGGTTATCTCAAGTTGATTGCTCTGCCTATGCGTTATCGAGCCTCTCGCCATCTCAATGCTCTATCGCATCATAATTTGACCGAATGGTTGGCTTATATTTTGGAACGAGCGAGACCGCGACTCAATCTGCTCAAATGGCTGCAAAATTGGTTTGAAGATCTGCAATGGCAATATGGCTGTATGGCCAGCCAATTGTATCTACGCCTGGGGCGCCCATTGCCGCCTCATCTGTTAGATATTCGGATGCGCACCAGCCTGATCCAGGCCCAGAATAGTTATCATCCTCAACGTTACCCTGGTCGTATTACCTTCTTCCGGGCCATGGAGCAACCTGCCAAATATTACCATGAGCCTTATCTGGATCAAGAGACGCTGGCGGCGGCGGGATTTTTGGCCGGTAAAGACCTTGATCTGATGTGGGAGGAGATCCACAAATTGGGTTGGGCGGACCTGGCTGGTGATGGGTTAGATATTCACAATGTTCCCGGCCCCCACGGCTACATGGTACGAAATCCTCACGCCCAGACCCTGGCCGAGCAGTTATCTGCCTCTTTGGAAACAGCTTACCGGCAAGTAGATTAAAACTGTACACAGTTAAAGGTTAAGCTCTCTATCCTGTTATAGGCCAGATTAATTGAGTAAAAACGAGCGAAATCTGGACAGATT
>CAZUNT010000241.1:0-10771 GCA_964622215.1 uncultured Caldilineaceae bacterium | reverse complement strand
TTATCAGTACAACTGTTCATTGACCACTGATGGCTGTTTACTATTTTTAAGGGAGTATGGTCCATGTTCATCGTTCACGTCTATGTCCACGTTAAACCGGAATTTGTTGACGCTTTTTGTAAAGCCACCGGCGAAAATGCCCGTAATAGCGTCCAGGAAGCGGGTATTGCCCGCTTTGATGTGATCCAACAACTGGATGATCCCTGCCGGTTTGTGCTGGTCGAGGTTTATCGCACTCCAAACGACCCGGCCCGGCATAAAGAAACGGCTCACTACAAAAAGTGGGCCGAAACAGTCGCTCCGATGATGGCTGAGCCGCGCAGCAGTATCAAATACACCAATATTTTTCCTGATGAGGCAGGCTGGGGATGAGTGGAATCAAGTTCGAATTCGCTACGGCTACCCAAATTATCTTTGGCGCGGGGACACTCAAGCAGGTTGGACCGCTGGCCGCTGGCCTGGGCCGCCGGGCGTTGGTCGTCACCGGGCAGGCGGGCGAACGGGCTAGGCCGCTGCTCGATATTTTGGCTGCTCACAGGCTAAGCGCCATCCCGTTCACGGTTACAGGCGAGCCGACCATCCAGGTAGCCCAACAGGGTGTACGGCAGGCCAGGGTAGAACAATGTGACCTGGTGATTGGCTTTGGCGGAGGGAGCGCCATTGACACCGGCAAAGCTATCGCCGCGTTGCTGACCAATCCAGGCGACCCGTTAGATTACCTGGAGGTGATTGGCCGGGGCCACCCTTTATCTCACCCTCCCTTACCCTATATTGCCATCCCTACCACTGCCGGCACGGGGGCCGAGGTGACCCGCAATGCCGTGTTGGGTTCGCCCGAACACCGGGTTAAGGTCAGCCTGCGTAGCCCACTGATGCTGCCCCGCCTGGCTGTAGTTGACCCGGAGTTGACTTATAATTTACCCCCGGCGATTACCGCCAGTACCGGCCTGGATGCGCTAACCCAGGTCTTGGAACCCTATGTTTCTAACAAGCCCAATCCTCTGGTCGATAGTCTTTGCCGTGAGGGCCTGCGTCGGGTGGCTCGCTCGCTGCGCCGAGCCTATGAACACGGCGATGACCCGGCAGCGCGGGAAGATATGTCTGTGACGAGCCTCTTCGGTGGGTTGGCGCTGGCCAACGCTAAATTAGGGGCAGTCCACGGTTTTGCCGGGCCATTTGGCGGTATGTTCTCCGCCCCTCACGGAGCGACCTGTGCGGCCCTATTGCCGCATGTGATGGCGGTCAACATACAGGCGTTGCAAGACAGGCAGCCGGAAAGCGAGGCGCTGCAACGCTACGATGAGATAGCCCAAATTTTGACCGGGCATCTCGCTGCGACCGCTGCCGACGGGGTGGCCTGGGTACAGGCGTTGGTCCAGGCGCTCCACGTGCCCGGCCTGGCGACCTATGGGCTGACCCCGGCCGATTTTCCGGTCGTTATCGAAAAATCGGCGGTGGCCAGCAGTATGCAGGGCAACCCTATCAAATTAACCACCCCTGAACTGGAAGAAATTCTTAAGCGGGCAATTTAGCAATTTAAACCCAATTTTAATCTTGGTGGTATAAACTCTTGGTTCATCAGGACTACAGGAGTTATAGCCTGACATTCAAGTGGCGTGTAGAAAGGAAACTTTGTGGGTAAAAGTAAAGTAGCTGTTTTATATACTTCCCCTCGAACCATTCTGGCCGATTATCACCGGTTGATGAATCTGGCCGGTTATCAGAATGTTATCGCCAAAGAGGCCGATACCGCCTTGAAGGTTAATATTTCCTGGCACTTTTTCTTTCCCGGTAGTTCGACTACTCCCTGGCAGCTTGAGGGAGTCATCGGCGCCATGAAAAAGGATGGATATGATCCGAATTTAATCCATGCCTGCCACAATCGGACGGTGGTTATTGATGCCCATTTTGGTGAGCGCGAAAACAAACAAATTAATGTGGTTGAGGCCCACGGGCTGCGCAATATCCATCTTTACGAAGGTGAGGAGTGGATTCACATCCGTGAGGCCGTAGGAGACCTGGCCGATAAATTCCTATGTCTCAACCAGGTTTATCCTAAGGGGTTTTTCATCCCCAAACGTTTTATTGGAGAAAATATTATTCACCTGCCTACGGTTAAAACCCATATCTTTACTACCACGACCGGAGCGATGAAAAATGCTTTCGGCGGTCTGCTCAACGAGCGCCGCCACTGGACCCACCCCGTTATTCATGAGACGTTGGTGGACCTGCTGATGATTCAAAAGAAAATTCACCGGGGGGTGTTTGCGGTGATGGATGGCACGTTTGCCGGGGATGGGCCAGGACCGCGTTGTATGACCCCTTACGTCAAAAATGTAATTCTGGCCAGTGACGACCAGGTGGCCATTGATGCTATGGCCGCTAAAATGATGGGCATTGATCCGCTCTCGATCAAATTCATCCGCCTGGCCCACGAGTTGGGCCTGGGCTGTGGCGATCCTCGCGAGATTGAAATTGTGGGCGACGAGGAAGCTGCGGCGGCCAACTGGCACTTCACCGGCCCCTTCCAAAAAATGACCTTTGCCTCGCGCATGCAGCATAAGATTTACTGGGGACCGCTCAAAAAGCCCCTGGAATGGTCACTCAAGACGGTGCTGGCGCCCTGGTCATATATCGCCAGCGTAGTTTATCATGACAGTTTTTGGTATCCGGTCATTGCTAAAAAACGGATGGCTGAAGTGCTCGATAGCGACTGGGGCCACCTGTTCCGTAATTGGGAACAATTAACCCCCAACGAGCAGGGTTTTCCCACCGTCGGCAAGGAAGCAGCCGAGCTAAAACGCACCGGCTTGAAGGCGTTGTGGCGATCTCTGGGCATTTTAGGCTTGGCGATCAAAGAAGCTCCGGAATTTGCGGCGCAAAAAAGACAGGCAACCCGCTAAAAAAAGGTTTGACGCCAGGTAATTATTTTTCCACGTTTGCCTGCATCATCTCCGCCGCCTGTTCAGGAGTCAACTTGCCGTCAAGCGCCTGGCGCAGCGGCTCACGCATAGCATTAAGCAGGGCATCGGGGTTGACGCCGAGGGGGATAGCCCGGCCGGCCAGCATTTGCTCAACGCTGGTACGCAGGCTAGGATTATTGACAATGAGGGGGTCATCCAGCGCTTCGCGCCGGGTGGGCAGTAAACCAAAGCGGCTGATCCGTTCCACTTGCCACTCCGGGCGGGTGACATATTCCAGGAAAGCAGTGACAGCCAGGGCGCGGTTGCCGCTGGTCGAGCGGCTGATAGTCCAATAGCGAGCTAAAACTAAGGGCGCTGCCGGTTGGCTGCCCTCCTGGGGAATAACCACGTCAGGCAGGGGAGCGACACCCCAATCGATTTTGGCGGTGCGGTTCAGTTCGCCAATGGCCCAATCGCCATCAATGATCATTGCCAGGTTGCCTGCTGTGAATTGGCTGCGCATCTCATCATACGTGGCCACCGGCGCAATCCTCTTCTCAGCATCTTGCCACCCCAGATAAAACTTCAGCGTCTCCTGCATCGCCGTTGTATTCAAGGTTGGCCGGCCGGTTTTATCGGTGAGCCAGCCGTCATAGGCCGACAACCAGGGCACGAGCCACAGCGGATCGTAACTATTAACCCCCAACACCCGGAGCGAGTCTTTCCCCTGGGCTTGTCCACGCCGGGTCAAACGTTCAGCGAACTTAATCAACTCATCCGTATCGGTAGGCGGCGGGTCAATCAAATCTCGATTGTAGAATAACAGCAGGTGAAAACCGGCGGTATCGGATAGGCCCCACACTTCACCGTTCCGGCTGGCGCCCTCCAGGGTGACCGAAGCAAAACTATCCAGGAAACTGGGGGCAAAAAAATCAGACATGGACGCGACCTGGTCGGCCGTCCACAATCTCCCCAGGAGGACCGGCGAGACGAGGGCCACATCAAATTCCGACTGTCCGGCCAGCAGGGAGGTCATAAAGTTCTCCGGGCTGTCGTAATGGTGCAGGGTAATCTTAAAATAAGGGAACTCTTTTCCAAAGGACTGCGCCATCTCAGCCAAAGCTTTCGCTTGTGCTTCGGGCAGGTTCTCCCAAACCGAAATTATAGTCGTGGCCGGGGTCGGCGTTGGGCCGCGTGTGGCTGTGGGTGTCCGGGTCGTCGTCGCCCTAGCCTGGGGGGTGGGTGTATGCTGAACCGGTGCAGAGGTAGCGGTAGCCGTAGGCCAAGGTGTGGGCGAGGGAGGCGGGGTGGGTGGAACGCAGGCCACGAGCGCGCCAAGTAATCCACCGATAAGGAACAGGGTAGACCAGAATTTGGGGATGATCATACAGCCAGTGTAATGCAGCTTGTGAGACGTGTCAAACGGTGCTTATCGTGTTCAATCTTTTTCTTTGACAAAGTGACAACTCTTTTTTACAATCCTCCGCATAGCTTAAAAAGCATATTTTGATAAAAAGGTTTAAAGGTGGACGACAGTTCATTGCCCAGTCCTAAGGGACGATGGTCCCTGGCTGCTAATTTTTTACTTGCTCACTCGCTAAAGTAACCCCGGTAGGCCCGCCATAGGATCAAGCCTCCGGGAAAATTTATATAACCGGAGGTATTCTATGGATCAGGTCATCCTCGAAGATGTGCTGGCCCAGTTGCGCACGGCACTAGAAGCCAACGATGTTACCACTGCCTCGTCAATTATCGAGGCGCTCCGCCCGGCCGACCAGGCCGATCTATTCTGGGAACTGGAAGAACACGAACAAACGACGCTCCTGCCGGAACTAAACCCGGCCGATGCGGCCGATATCTTTGAGGAACTCTACGACGAGGATGCGGCCGAGATTGCCGAACAGTTGCCGCTGGATAAGCTCATCGAGATTGTCAATGAAATGGAGCCGGACGAAGCGGCCGACCTATTGGATGAACTGGAACCGGAGCAGGCCCAGGCCGTTTTGGCTCAACTGGAATCGGCCCTTGAAGTGAAGGCGCTGGTCGATTACGATGATGATACGGCCGGCGGCTTGATGACTTCAGCTTACCTGACCTTGTGGCGGCGTATGACGGCCCAACAATCCATCGATACCATTCGGGCCTGGCACCCCGACGAAGAAACCATCTACTACCTTTTCGTCGTCGACCGGCTCAAACGACTGGTCGGCGTGATTAACCTGCGCCAACTCATCGTGGCCGACCCGTCTACCCCCATCGCCAACGTCATGGATACCGATGTTGTCTACGTCCACACCAACACCGACCAGGAAGAATGTGCCGACTTGATGCAGCGTTACGACCTGCTGGCCCTGCCGGTTGTGGATGAACATAAGATTCTGCTTGGCGTCATCACCATTGACGACCTGGTAGACGTCATCCAAAATGAAGCGAGTGAGGATATTCAACGCCTGGGCGGCAGCGAACCTTTGGACCGGGGCTATCTTGACACCAGTATTTGGGCGATCACTCGCAAGCGGATGGGGTGGTTGTTGCTCCTTTTTATTACCGCCACCCTGACCGGCCTGGTGATGGACTCTTTTCAGGATGAACTGGCAGCCGTAGTCACCCTGAGCATTTTTATCCCGATGCTGATCGGCACGGGGGGTAACGCCGGTTCGCAAACAACATCCACCATCATCCGGGCTATGGCCATGGGTGATGTGGATTGGAAGGATATCTGGTATGTCTGGCGGCACGAAGTAGGGATTGGGGTGATTTTGGGCCTGGGTATGGCCGTAATTGCCTTTGGCCTGGCAATTTTTTGGGTACAAGATTACCACCTGGCGTTAACCGTAGCCGCCTCTATCCTGGGGATTGTCTTGTGGGCCACGGGAGCAGGTTCGCTCCTGCCTCTCCTGGCGGAGCGCCTGGGTATCGACCCTACGGTTGTCTCCGGTCCAGTGATGAGCACCCTGGTTGACGCCACCGGCCTATTTATCTACTTTACCATAGCCCGGCTGATTTTGGGTCTCTGAAATGGGTCTGCAAGTTGAAGGTTGAAGGTTGAACCTTTAACCTTCAACACTTTACATTTTACGTCTTACGTGTGGTATAATGCGAAACCGTGAAAAAGTCACCAGATGTCCTTCTTCTTTTTGTACTGGTCATCGCCCGTGCTCGCATTGACACGCTGGCCGATATGGTCCTGCCGCAACGCCACGAGCATGTACGGCAGTTCGTGGGCAGTTGGTGGCCTGCCGGCAGCTTGGATTTGCTGACCGACTGGTTGTCTGACCCGGTAACGCTTATCCTGGTCAGCCTCACCTTTGGACTGACGGTTCTTTACCTGGTGACTGATGCCGCCCATAATTTTTTAGACGAGGGCCGCACCTATCAACTTAAGATGGGGCTGATTTATGCCATCGTTGTTGTTTTGGTGTTTGGCCAAACCTTGCTTTTCATCGGCCTGCGCCATATCACCGGCCCGGCGCAGTACACTCACGATGGGGGAGTCATCCAAACTGAGGCAACCATTCAATTTTTTCTGGCGGGTAAAAACCCTTATGTCGAGGATTATCTTAACACGCCGATGGCCGAGTGGGGGATTGAATACCGGACGGCCCTATATCACTTCCCCTACTTGCCCTGGACGTTTGTCTTTTCGACGCCTTTTTACCTGCTCAGCCAGGCCACGTTAGGCTGGTTCGATCAACGTTTTGTTTATTTGCTGCTGTTCGCTTTAACCCTGCTGCTGGCCCAATCGCTTGCAGTCACCCGTTTAGAGAAGTTGTTGGTGGTGATGCTGCTTGGTCTCAATCCCATTCTGGCCAGCGACGTGATTTTTGGGCAGAATGACTCTTTTGTACTATTTTGGGTGGTGTTAGGGATATGGTTACTATGGTGGAAGGCGCGAAGTAAGACCGCAGAGGTTTTGAAAACCTCTGCGGTCTGCCAAAGGCTCGGTTCGCTAGCCTTCGGCCTGGCCTGTGCCAGCAAGCCGACGGCCTGGTTTCTGGTTCCGTTTTGGTTTCTCTTTTTGCTGCGGGATGAGTGGGGGTCAAGTCTAATCCCTCCCCGCGAACGCTGGCTATCCCTGGGACAAACACTACTCCAACGCGCCTGGCCTTTGGCTGTAGTGATGCTGGTCATCGTCGGCCCGTGGTTTGTTTGGAACCCGGCGGCCATATTCGACGATGTATGGCGTTGGAGCGCCGGAACGGCCGGACAACCGTATCAGATTAAGGGTTGGGGGTTAAGTAACTTTATCCTGGCCTTCCAACTTGTACCCGACCGGCTGACCTACTGGCCTTTCTGGATACCCCAGGTGATCGTAGCCACGCCGCTGCTGATCCTGCTGCTCTGGCGGCAGGTGCGCCATAATACGCCGGGAACGATGCTGTACAGTTATGTAATATTGCTCTTTGCTTTCTTTTACGTCTCGCGTTTTTTGAATGAAAACTATTTTGGCTATTTAGCCGCCGTTTTAACGCTGGCGTTGGTGATGAACGATGAGACGCCAGGAGGCGGGAAGTGATGAAGCGACATACTTCACGATAATCAACGGTCTATTTATGAGGAGTAAAGAATGCTTAACGAAAAAGATATAGCACCCAATTTTGAGTTGTTGGATGATACCGGCAAGCTTACGAAATTGTCGGATTTTAGAGGTAAACGAGTTATTCTTTACTTCTTCCCCAAAGCCCTGACCAGTGGTTGAACGATCCAGGCCCAGGGAATCCGGGATGATTTCCAACAGTATCAGCAAGCCGGCATGGTGGTTCTCGGCATCAGCCCCGACTCGGTGAAGGTGCAGGCCAAGTTCAGGGCTAAGGAAAAGCTGCCCTACTCGCTCCTGGCAGACGAAAATCACGAGGTAGCGGAGAAATACGGGGTTTGGGTGGAGAAATCCATGTATGGCAAAAAGTTTTGGGGCGTCGAGCGGACGACGTTTCTGATTGACGCCAAGGGGGCGATTGAAAAGATTTTCCGCAAAGTTAAGCCCGATACCCACAGCGAACAAATTTTAGCGGCCTTAAGGGAATAATTAAATCATGACAAATGAGGCCCAACCAGCCAAAACCGCAGACTGGCGGGATACCTTCACCTGGTATACCTGTGAGACGGCAGCCTGCCGGCTCATCAAGGGAGTTGCCAGACCCTATTTCCACACAGTAGCCCAGGTGGAGTGTATTGATTTTGAGCATATTCCGGTACAGGGGCCGTGTATTGTGGCTTCTAATCACCTTAGCAATCTGGATGTATGTTATCTGGCGCTTTATTTGCCGCGCCACCCTCACTTTATGGCTAAAATCGAATTGTACAAGAATCCCATCATCGCCTGGGGTATTCGTATGTGCGGAGCATTTCCTGTCTACCGGGGTGAGAATGACGCCTGGGCGCTGCGGCAGGCGGGCCAAGTTTTGACCGACGGTCAGTTGTTGTGCATGTTTCCTGAAGGCACACGCAGTAAAACCAAAAAAATGGGCCGGGGCAAGGTGGGAACGATCAAGCTGGCTTTGGAGTATCAGACGCCGATTGTGCCGGTCGCCATTACCGGCACGCAAGATTTTTTTCCTGTCGGCTGGCATAGTAACAAAATTAGATTTCAGGCAGGTGAACCGCTGGATATGGCAGCACTGGCCGGTTCGGCCGCCGATCAGCCTGAAACTCTACGCGAACTAACTACTTTGTTGATGCAGCGGATTGCGGCTATGTTACCGCCCGCTCATCGGGGGTTTTACGCCTGAGGCTTTGGACAGCTTAACCACGAGTTCCTGGTGAATATCCCGAAAGGATTCTTCCATGTAAGGGTAAACAAACCAAATCGTACCAAAGCTGAAGGTGAAGCCGGTCAGGGTGCGCTGGATCCAAGTGCTAACGTAGTCAGGGTAGAGGGACAGATAGATCAAAGCCAGGGGTCCCCATATAAAAAAGAAGATGTTATGCCAGGTCAGATAGCGCTGGCTGTTCAAAATGGCCATAGTCATCCCCATAGCAACCAAGCCAATAATCCACAAGAGCATTATCGGGACACCGTAGCTTAACAACCCGCTGACCAGTTGCATCCCCCCATCCAAAGCAATGGGAACCAGGAAGAAAACATAATAACGGAGTTGGAGAGGTTTGAGCCGGTGGCGCACTAACCCAAAAACCAATCCTCCCAACAGCAGCGAGCCGTAAATAGCCACATCGCGCTGGCAAAAAGCCACTTGCTCACCCATGATAAAGTAAGAACGCGAAGGGAGTTGGTGGCATGCCGCCCGGTAAAGGGTATAAATAAAATTCGCCGCGCCGGTATAACCCTTGGCCAATAAAATAGGAGCTAAAAAAGGCAGGCCCACATACACGAGAAAAAAAATATTGAGGGCCATCAGCCAGTGTTTTGATAGCCACAAGATGCGCCGATTAGTCCAGAGAGTCAAGTTACGAACCGATCCGGTCACCTGACGAGAGCTTGAGGTTGTTTCAGTCATAAGGCAAAGTCATCAACTTGGGGATTTGAACCGGTGAGGTAGGCGCGAATGTCGGCCAGAGTGAAAGGCCAATCCAGTTCGGCCTCGCTATCCGGCCTGGCCAGCACCGGGATACGCTCACTATATTTGCAGGCAAGTTCACTGTTATGGGCATGGGTGATATCCACCAGGTCAATTTCCAGCGGCAGGTCAAAGGCGCACTCCATCAACAGGTGGTAGGCTTCCAGGCATAAGTGACAATTTAATTTGGTATAAAAGATCACTTTTTGCATACCCATATTATACACAAAAGGTCGGGGATGACTATCCCTCCGGCCTGCGTTTGGGCAGCGATTAGCTTAAATTCTTTCCATCAGCCAGGCAGGCGCAAAACGGCTGACATAACTATTAAATTCGGCCAGTTTACCCGTAACAAGCAATACACCAATAATCAGAATGAAGGCGCCGCTGACTCGTTCAATCAATCCCATGTAGCGATTGAGTTTTTTCAAGCGGCCGGTCGCCGCCGTCAGCATCCAGGCCGTCACCAGGAAAGGCACAGCCAGCCCCAGCGAGTAGACCAATAGGTAGAACATAGCCAGGCCCACGTTTTGGCCCTTGATGGCCAGGGTTAAAATCGCCCCAAGGAGAGGGCCAATACAGGGCGTCCACCCAGCGGCAAAGGTCATTCCAACAAGAAGACTACGGATATAGCTGGGAGCTTGATCGTGACCGTATTCGAGCCGTTTCTGCATATTGAAAATAGGAATGGTAATAATACCTATCGTGTGCAGACCAAAGATAATCATCAAAATCCCACCAGCCCAGACCAGGTAATCAGAGAACGTACCTAACAATCCACCCAAAAAGCCAAACGGTACACCAAAAAGGATAACAAAAATAAAGGTGAAACCGCCGACAAACATCAATGCATGAGAAAAGACCAATTGTCGAGGCGGCGGTTCGTTCCCCCCAAGAGTCGAACCGGTCAGATATCCCAGGTAGACCGGGATCAACGGCAAGACACACGGAGAGACGAATGATAGTAAACCGGCAATGAAAGCAGCCAAAATGGTGACATTTTCGGACATAAGTGGATTCCCCTAAAATTGTAGGACCTATTTATCCTGGCTATATATATTATGACCCAAATCTAACGGATTTCTTACCTGGGTAGGATACGGAATATAATTTACTCACCTTTTACGTCCTGTTGAACTAACTGTTCTAACATCTCCACGCTTTTTTGCAAGCTGCGTTGGCGGTTGACCATACTGTAAATAAACACAAAACTGACGATCCAAAAGACGGCGTAACCGGCTGCGAGATAAATCATGTCACCCATTGGGTAGCTCCCTATAAAATAGATTTGTAGGATAAGTCATTCGTGACAACTTAAGCTAAAGGAAAATTTGTCAAATTCAGCGCCAGCAG
>CAZUNT010000240.1:0-10791 GCA_964622215.1 uncultured Caldilineaceae bacterium | reverse complement strand
GAAGTGTTTGGCGATACGGCTGAATTAGAAGATTTTGTTAATTATAAAAAGTAAGACATAAAACGTGATGTGCTCAGGGCGGAGTTGATCACGTTTTATGTATCACTTTAGTGAAGGAGTTTCAATGAACAAAAAAGAATTTGACGTTAAAGATTTAAGCTTGGCCGAGCAAGGCCGTTGGCGCATCGAATGGGCGCTCAAGGAAATGCCGGTCATCCGCTCGATTATGGATCGCTTTCAAAAGGAGCGGCCCCTGGAAGGCGTGAAGATGAGCGCCTGTTTGCACATCACCTCTGAAACGGCGAACCTGGCCCGCACTCTGCAAGCAGGTGGGGCCGACGTGGTGCTCACGGCCAGCAATCCCCTCAGTACTCAGGATGATGTGGCCGCTGCTTTGGTTTCCGTTTTTGAAATACCTACCTTTGCCATTAAGGGTGAAGATAATACTACCTACTACCAACACCTGAACGCCGCGCTGGATCATCACCCCAACCTGACGATGGACGATGGGGCTGACTTGGTCAGCTTACTGCACAAAGATCGTGCCAACCAGATTCCCGAAGTCCTCGGCGGCACTGAGGAAACCACCACTGGCATCATCCGGCTGCGGGCGATGGCTGCCGAGGGTGCGCTCAGGTTCCCGGTTCTGGCCGTCAACGACGCCAACACCAAGCATATGTTCGACAACCGCTACGGTACGGGTCAGAGTACTCTGGATGGGATCATCCGGGCGACCAATATTCTGCTGGCGGGGAAGAACTTTGTCGTGGCCGGCTATGGCTGGTGTGGCCGGGGCGTGGCCATGCGCGCTCGGGGACTGGGGGCTAACGTTATTGTGACCGAGGTGGACTCGCTTAAGGCGCTGGAAGCAGTGATGGACGGCTTCCGGGTTATGCCGATGATTGAAGCTGCGCCGCAAGCTGACTTCATTTGTACCGTCACGGGTGACAAGAATGTGGTGGACAAGCACCACTTTGAAATCATGAAAGATGGCTGCTGTGTAGCCAACTCCGGCCACTTCAACGTGGAAGTCAATATCCCGGCCCTGGAAGCGATGTCCATCGGCAAGCGCACACCACGAACCTTTGTGGAAGAGTATCAGTTAGCCGATGGCCGCACGATCCGGTTGCTCGGCGAGGGCCGGCTGGTCAACCTGGCCGCTGCCGAAGGCCATCCCGCCGCCGTGATGGATATGAGCTTTGCCAATCAGGCCCTCGGTTCGGTCTTTATGCTCCAAAACGGCAAAACTCTGGAGAAAAAGGTTTACAGTATCCCGGAGGAGATCGACCGGGAAATTGCCCGCTTTAAGCTGGAATCGATGGGTATTAAGATCGACCTGCTAACTGCGGAGCAAGAAGTCTATCTCAATAGTTGGGAAGAGGGTACGTAAAGCAGAAAATAGAAACCAGTCTTGTGATAGATAATAAAAACTGTGAACAGTGAGCAGTGAATAGTGAACAGTGAGCAGTGAATAGTGAACAGTGATTAGTGAGATAGTTAGATTGTTTAATGACAACTGCTAACTGCTAACTGATTACTGATTACTGATTACTATATTACAGAGGAGTAGTTTTCATGAGTACAACCTTTATGACCTCGCCCCAACTCTTTTTCACCAGCGAGTCGGTTACGGAAGGTCATCCCGACAAAATCTGCGATCAGATCAGCGATGCGGTACTGGATGCCATCTACAAAGAGGACCCGCTGGCCCGTGTAGCCTGCGAAACCGCCATCACCACCGGTTTGGTCTGTGTTATGGGTGAAATTACCACCAGCACTTACGTCGACATTGCCGACATTGCCCGGCAGACTATCCGAGATATTGGTTATACCCGGGCCAAGTACGGTTTCGATTATGAAACCTGTGGCGTTATCGTCAGCATCAAAGAGCAATCTGCGGATATTGCTATGGGTGTAGACAAGGCCCTGGAAGCAAAAGTTGGCGAAATGGAAGACGAATTGGACACCGGGGCCGGCGACCAGGGCATGATGATTGGCTTTGCCTGCAACGAAACTGAAGAACTGATGCCCCTGAGCATCTCCCTGGCCCATCGTCTATGCCACCAACTGGCTGCGGTGCGCAAGAATGGTCAAGTGGAATATCTGCGGCCCGACGGCAAAAGCCAGGTGACGGTGGAATACGCTTACGGCAAGCCCAAGCGAGTTGATGCGATTGTCATTTCCACCCAGCACAGTCCAGAAGTGCATCAGGATCAAATTCGTGAAGATGTTATTGCCGAAGTCATTACCCCCGTTGTGCCCCACGATATGCTGGACGATAATACCAAAATTTACATCAATCCTACGGGCCGTTTTGTCACCGGTGGACCGATGGGCGATGCCGGTTTGACCGGGCGCAAAATCATCGTGGATACCTACGGGGGAGTGGCCCGGCATGGTGGGGGCGCTTTCTCCGGTAAAGACCCAACGAAGGTAGATCGCTCAGCAGCCTATATGACCCGCTACATTGCCAAAAATATCGTCGCCGCCGGCCTGGCCGACCGGGTAGAGTTACAGGTCAGCTATGCTATTGGAGTGGCTCATCCCCTTTCGCTCAGCGTCGAAACCTTTGGCACGGGCAAAGTCAGCGACGATAAAATTATCAAGTTGGTCAAAACACATTTTGACCTGCGCCCTGCGGCTATCATCAAGAATCTAGGGTTGCGCCGGCCTATCTACAGGGCGACGGCAGCCTATGGTCATTTTGGCCGCCACGACATCGATGCGCCGTGGGAAGCCACCGATAAAGCCGAAATTTTACGAGCTGAGGCGGGATTGTAAAAAATAGTATCTTCTCAAAAATTTGGGGGTGGCTTGCCAGACCCCAGGGTGGTTCGAAACCCCTGGGGTCTCCTACCCTACTCAAACCTCAGCTTGGTGTAAATAACCAAGTTGGGGAGTTTTGATTTTAAATCTTAAAATTCCGATCCCCTACTTGACAATTGTTGCCGGTTTAAGCTATACTATAAATTTGCAACAACTGATTATTGGTGTTGCGAGTTAATTCACAAATACCCCAACATATAAATAAAGAGTTTCCCCGTAAACAGTGCATTTGATTAAAACGTGAAATGATATTAAGCGAAGACGCTGTGTGACTCGGCACGCTTGGCATTTCACGTTTTATTTTGTCGAAATTTATAGGGTTGTACTGCTAATTTATTTTAAGGAGAAAGTCAGTCTATGTCTTATACCTCCGCACGCAAAAGTTATGCCCGTATTCCCGATATTCTGGAATTGCCTAAACTAATTGAAGTGCAGTTGGACTCGTTTTTGGCGTTCCGCCGGGAAGGGTTGCGCGAACTGTTTGACGAGATTTCGCCGATTGTCAGCTTCAACAAAAACCTGGAACTGCATTTTTTGGATTATCGCTTCGATGATCCGAAATATTCCGAAGCCGAATGCCGGGAGCGTGATATAACCTTTGCGAGTTCACTTTGGGTTAAAGTACGGTTGGTTAACAAAGAAACAGGTGAGATTCAGGAACAGGATGTGTTCATGGGTGATTTCCCGCTCATGACCCAAAATGGTACGTTTGTCATTAATGGCGCAGAACGAGTGGTCGTCTCCCAGTTGATTCGTTCACCGGGGGTTTACTTTACGGTGGAGGAAGACCGGGCGACAGGCCGGGAAATGTCTTTTGCCAAGCTCATCCCCAACCGGGGTGCATGGTTGGAATTTGAAACCTCCAAGCGCGATCTAATCTCGGTTAAGGTCGACCGCAAGCGCAAATTGCCGGTGACCGTGTTACTGCGGGCCATTCAAATTGTCGATTTGGACGAAGAAACGCTCAAAACGGCTATGAAAGACCCCAGCGTGATGGTCAAAATGGGCTTGGGCACGGACGAGCACTTATTGGAACTGTTTAAAGATTTTGACCATGACTCGGAACACCCTTTCATCCCGGCCAGCATCGACAAGGATCCCACCAAGAACGTTAACGAAGCACTGCTTGAATTTTACAAAAAATTGCGCCCCGGCGACCCGCCAACCATTGATAACGCGGTCAATTTCCTGTTGTCCCTGCTGTTCTCTTCGCGCCGTTATGATTTGGGCAAGGTGGGCCGCTACAAGCTCAATCGCCGCCTGGGGTTAAATGTGCCAATTGAGCATCGTATCCTGACCAAAGAAGATTTGGTGCAGGTCGTCGGGCGGATGATTAACATCAATAACGGCCAGATCAAGCCCGACGACATCGACCACCTGGGCAATCGCCGGGTGAAGACGGTGGGCGAACTGATTCAAAACCAGTTGCGTATTGGTCTTTTGCGAATGGAGCGGGTAGTGCGCGAGCGTATGTCCATTCGTGACCCCGAACAGCTTTCGCCGATGTCGCTCATCAATATTCGTCCGGTTGTAGCCGCCACCCGCGAGTTTTTCGGCGGCAGCCAATTGTCTCAGTTTATGGATCAAACCAATCCGCTGGCCGAGTTAACTCACAAGCGCACCCTAAGTGCCCTGGGTCCCGGTGGACTGCGGCGTGAGCGAGCCGGGTTCGACGTGCGCGACGTACACCACAGCCACTATGGTCGGATTTGCCCAATTGAGACGCCGGAAGGCCCGAACATCGGTCTGATTGGGCGTTTGGCGGCTTTTAGCCGGGTCAACGAATATGGTTTCATCGAAACGCCGTATCGTAAAGTCGTCAATAAGGTTGACCCCAGTGATGTAGATGCCCTGCTGGGTAAAACGGCGCGAGCCGATGTAAAAGACCCCAACACGGGCGAGGTGATCGTGCCGGCTAACACCCGAATCGATGAAGATATGGCGGTCAAAATTGCTCAACTCCCTCCGGACGGGCCGACTTTTATCAAACCTTATGTCAGCAATGATATAGCCTACCTGGCCGCAGATGAAGAAGACCGCTATGTGATTGCTCAGGCTAATGCTGCCCTGGACGCTAACCAACAATTTGTGAATGACCGGGTCAGCGTGCGCCACAATCAAACCTTTTTGATCGAGTCGGCTGACAAAGTCGATTACATGGATGTGTCGCCGAAGCAGATTGTGGGCATCAGCGCGGCCCTCATTCCCTTCTTGGAGCACGACGACGCCAACCGTGCTTTGATGGGTTCGAACATGCAACGCCAGGCTGTGCCGCTCATCCGGCCTGAAGCGCCGGTGGTCGGCACGGGGATGGAATACCAGGCGGCGGTGGACTCCGGGCAGGTCATTGTGGCTCTGGAAGCTGGTGAGGTGGTCAGCGTGACCGGCAAATCCGTTACCATTCGGGAGAAAGACGGTACGGAGCAAGATTATACCTTGCGCAAATTCAATCGTTCCAACCAATCTACCTGCATCGACCAGCGGCCGGTGGTCCACAAAGGCGATATTGTAGATAAAGGCGCTGTTCTGGCGGACTCCAGCTCGACGGACAACGGTGAGTTGGCGCTGGGACAAAATGTCTTGTGTGCCTTTCTCAGTTGGGAGGGTGGCAACTACGAAGACGCTATCCTCATCAGCGAGGACCTGGTGCGGGAAGATAAATTTACTTCAATTCATATCGAAAAGCACGAGATTGAGGCTAGGGATACCAAACTTGGCCCGGAGGAAATTACCCGCGATATTCCCAATGTAGGTGAGGATGCCCTGAAAGATTTGGACGAAACAGGCGTCATTCGGGTTGGCGCCGAAGTGGGACCGGGCGATATCTTGGTTGGCAAAATCACTCCCAAAGGTGAAACCGAATTGACCCCGGAAGAAAAACTACTGCGGGCCATTTTCGGCGAGAAGGCGCGCGAGGTTAAGGACTCCAGCCTGCGGCTGCCGCCTGGTGAAAAAGGTATTGTCGTGGATGTGCGCGAATTTTCCCGCGAAGAGCATCGTGACTTGCCGACCGGGGTGGACCGTATGGTACGGGTGATGGTAGCCCAACGACGCAAAGTAACCGAGGGCGACAAGATGGCTGGCCGTCATGGCAACAAGGGGGTTATCTCCAAAGTCGTGCCCATCGAAGATATGCCCTACCTCGAAGATGGTACACCCATCCAAATTATCCTCAACCCCTTGGGCGTGCCGGCACGGATGAACATCGGGCAAATTTTGGAAACACACCTGGGTTGGGCGGCGCATCGCCTGGGTTTCCGGGCCATTACTTCCGTCTTTGATGGTGCGGAAGAGGACGAAATCGCCGCCGAATTGGCTCGAGCCTGGCTGATGGAATATGCCTGGCAGGACATCACCATGCAAGCCTGGAAATGGACTGTTGATCAGGGATATAGCGAAGAAGAGCTTGAACATCAGGATGAAGCGCGCGCCCTATATTTGGTTAGTGAACTGGGTGAAAAGGGTTATGATGAGGAGCGCTTGGCAACTGACCCAATTTATGCTCGCCGGGCCGCACTGCGTGAGTGGCTCAGAGAAAGGGGCTATGATCCCGACTTTCTGCTAGCTTTTGAAGGACAACGTCGCCCCAGGGAAATTGGGGTGAGAGCACGCGCGGCGGTGCGCCTGATTTGTCTGCGCGAGTGGATGAAGGCGATGCAGCAGCGTATGGAGAAAGTTGCTGATGGTCGCCGCTCACCGTCTTTAGAAAATGTAAATATTGACGGGTTAAGCGATGTGGAAGTTGATAAGTACGCTCTGATCACTTCGCGTGAAATGCAGATACCCATGCCAACCACCGGCAAAATGACCCTGTATGACGGCAAAACCGGTGAGCCATTCGACCGGTCTGTAACCGTTGGCATTATCAACATGCTGAAGCTAGCTCACCTGGTCGAAGACAAAGTTCACGCTCGTTCAACTGGCCCGTACAGCCTGGTAACGCAGCAACCGCTGGGTGGTAAAGCTCAATTCGGTGGACAACGCTTCGGCGAGATGGAAGTGTGGGCACTGGAGGCTTACGGCGCAGCGCATACATTACAGGAGATGCTTACCGTTAAGAGCGATGATGTGGTAGGCCGGGTAAAAACCTACGAAGCCATCGTCAAAGGTGAGCCAATTCAAGACCCCGGTTTGCCGGAAAGTTTCCGGGTGTTGGTCAAAGAGTTGCAATCCCTGGGCCTATCGGTAGAAGTAATTTCTGAGAGTGACGAAAAGATGACTTTTGGTAAAGAAGATCAAAAAGAACGCCTGCCGAAACTGGGCCTGGGTTTGGGTATTCCAGGTGGGGCACGGTAAATCGAAATGGGGGACTTGACAACTCTGCCTCCCTGTGTTATAGTTAATGCTTGCGTGTGGGCCTGCCTTATAGAGAAGGGTGTAGCGAAACTTTTCTCGGCCCACAGAATAGTGACAGCTTTATAATTAACGAGGCCACCGAGAGGTTATTCGGTGGCCTCGTGTACTGCCTATAAGCAGTACTTTTCAAAAGTTGAAACAATTATTGTAGTGATAGGAGAATTTCCTTGCCAACGATTAATCAACTCGTACGTAAGGGTCGCAGTCTAAAGAGATCAAAAACCAAGGCCCCGGCTTTGCGTTTTAATTTCAATGCTCTTAAAGGCCGGTTGCAGGGTAATGACGGCTCCCCACAGAAGCGAGGGGTTTGCACGCAAGTTCGAACGATGACCCCTAAGAAGCCAAATTCAGCTTTGCGGAAGATCGCTCGCGTGCGCTTGTCCAATGGGATTGAAGTCACCGCTTACATTCCCGGTGAAGGTCACAGTTTGCAGGAGCACTCGGTGGTATTGGTGCGCGGTGGCCGCGTTAAGGATTTGCCGGGTGTGCGCTATCACATCGTCCGTGGCGCGTTAGATAGCACCGGTGTCGACCGCAAACGACGAGGTCGTTCCAAGTATGGGACCAAGCGGCCCAAACCCGGCGCCGCTCCGGCTAAGGGTAAGAAGTAATTAAGGTGGATTGGAGAAAAGCATGGCCAGAAGAAACCGAGCAACCAAACGACCGGTTACGCCCGATGCAAAATATAATAGTGAATTGGTCGCCAGCTTCATCAATAAGCTGATGCTGAGTGGAAAAAAGACGACCGCTTCAACAATTTTTTATGATGCGCTTGATTTGGTTGCTGAGCGAACGAAGAAACCAGGGATAGAAACTTTTGAGCAGGCGATCAAGAATGCGACGCCCCTCATCGAGGTTCGCCCCCGGCGCGTAGGTGGCGCTACTTACCAGGTTCCCCTGGAAGTGCGGCCCGAGCGCCGCCAAAGTTTAGCCATCCGCTGGTTGGTTCAAACTGCCCGCAACCGGTCAGGTAAGTCAATGGCTGAAAAGCTGGCGGCTGAGTTTATGGATGCGGCTAATAACCAGGGCGCTACCGTCAAGAAGCGGGAAGATACCCACAAAATGGCCGAAGCCAACCGAGCTTTTGCTCATTATCGTTGGTAATTTATTGCTTGTAAACAAATCAATTGTAGTAGATCGAGTAAAGTCCAAAACTCTTGCTCATCCACACTCGAAGAGTTTTGGACTTTTAGTCTGTTTTTAGTGGTATGGTGTAGCACAAGGTTGTGTAGATTCGCTGAAGAGTTGAACGGATATCTATAGGATTGTGTAAACAGAAAGTGAGTATGAGTCAATGGCACGCCAACATCCATTAGAGCGTACCCGTAATATTGGGATTATCGCTCACATTGATGCTGGAAAGACAACCGTCACCGAGCGTATCTTGTTCTACACCCGCAAAATTCATCGGATTGGTGAAGTCCACGATGGGGCTGCCACGATGGATTGGATGGATCAGGAGCAGGAACGTGGTATTACTATTACCGCGGCGGCGACGACCTGTTTCTGGAATAATCATCAAGTTAATATCATCGATACCCCTGGCCATATTGATTTCACGGCTGAAGTGCAGCGCTCGCTCCGGGTGCTGGATGGGGGGGTTGTGGTGTTTGATGCTGTCGCCGGCGTCGAGCCGCAGTCTGAAACTGTGTGGCGGCAAGCCGATCGCTTCGGCGTGCCCCGTATCTGCTTTGTTAACAAAATGGATCGTATCGGGGCGAGTTTTGAACGCACCGTACAGATGATCATTGACCGGCTGAAGGCGAATCCGGTACCCATTCAGATGCCCATTGGCGCGGAAGATAAATTCCGGGGCGTCATCGATTTAATCAAAATGGAGGCCATCTACTACCTGGATGACCTGGGTACCAAGTCTGAAGCCAGTCCTATTCCTGACGATTTGCTGCCGGAAGCGCAGCGACTCCACCATGAGATGGTCGAAAAAGTGGTTGAGTCTGATGATACTTTGATGGAAAAGTATCTCGAAGGTGGAGAAGTTACTCCAGATGAGTTGATCCACGCCTTGCGAGTAGCGACCATTGCCGGCGACATTGTGCCCATCCTATGTGGGTCAGCCTTAAAAAATAAAGGGGTGCAGCGGTTACTGGATGCAGTCGTCAACTACCTGCCTTCCCCCAAGGAAGTGCCGCCCAAGATTGGCATCAACCCTTATACCGATAAGGAAATTACGGTTTTTGCCGACGAGAATGATCCCTTTGTAGCCCTCGTCTTCAAGATTGTGACCGATCCCTTTGTTGGGCGTCTAGCTTACATGCGGGTCTACTCCGGGACGGTTGATTCCGGCACGATGATAGAAAATACCACCCGACGTAAGAAGGAACGGATTGGCCGGTTGCTGCAAATGCACGCCAATCAACGGGAAGAGCTTAAAACTGTGTACGCCGGTGATATTGCCGCCGTCGTCGGCCTGAAAAACACCTTCACCGGCGAAACCCTCGCCAATCCCTCGCGGCCGGTAGTCGTGGAATCGATTAAATTTCCTGAACCGGTCATCAACTTGGCAATTGAGCCGAAAACCAAAGCCGACGAGGACAAGCTTTCTCTCGCCTTGCAAAAGTTGTCTGAAGAAGACCCCACCTTTCAGGTTCGAACCGACGAAAATACCGGTCAGACTCAAATCTCCGGAATGGGCGAGCTGCACCTGGAAGTGTTGGTGGAGCGGATGCGCCGCGAATTCAGGGTGGATGCCCACGTGGGCCGCCCACAGGTGGCCTATCGTGAAACAATCACCCGACCGGCCAAGGCACAGGGACGTTTTGTGCGCCAGAGTGGTGGCCGGGGCCAGTATGGCGACGTGCATCTACAGGTTGAGCCGCAGGAAAAGGGCAAAGGCTTTGAGTTTGAAAACCGCATTGTTGGTGGGGCTATTCCCAAGGAATATATCCCTGCTGTCGAACAAGGTGTCAAAGAAGCTCTGTCAACGGGCGTCGTCGCCGGTTATCCGGTGGTAGACGTAAAAGTTACCCTGGTAGATGGTTCTTACCATGAAGTGGACTCATCGGAAATGGCCTTCAAGATTGCCGGATCTATAGGCTTCAAAGAGGCCATGCAGAAAGGCTCGCCTGTTTTGTTAGAACCGGTTATGAAGGTGGAAGTAACCACCCCCGAAGAGTTTACCGGCGATGTGATGGGTGATTTGTCCTCTCGCCGGGGTAACATCGAGGGGATCAATCCCCGTACCGGAGGGGTAAGCGCTATTATGGCCCTCATTCCTCTCTCGGAAATGTTCGGTTATGCAACCGATTTGCGCTCGGCTACCCAGGGACGAGCCACCTTTACGATGGAATTTGATCACTATGCTCAGGTATCTCAAAGCCTGAAAGAGAAAATAGTTTCAGGCTTTCGGGGATAAAGTAAGACAAGTTACCCTACAAAATAGCCGGAATTTTGGAATGCACCCAATTCCGGGGGGGCAATTTGCTCAAGTTAATGGTTTTTGTATAATTAACAGGTTTGTCTTATTCGTTAAATGTTAAGGTGCTGTAAAGAGAACTTTACAGCAGATAAATTAAACAATTTTAGCGACCACGCTAAGGAGACTAAAACAAATATGGCAAAAGCAGCATTTGTGAGAGATAAACCGCACTT
>CAZUNT010000239.1:0-10888 GCA_964622215.1 uncultured Caldilineaceae bacterium | reverse complement strand
CAAACAGGGAGGTCCCGTATTGGGTGCCGTGGGCCAGGACCAGGTTGTAGCCGTTATCCGCGTAGTCACGGATGGCGGCAGCGGCGTCGGTGACGTTGAACATATTCTCGGTGTAGGCAATCTCGACCACTGCTTCGCCGCCTGCGTCCTGCTGGATCCGCTTCAAGGTATCGTACATCGCCTGGCTCCAGGCCATGTCGGAGATGGTGCTGGGCATGACGATGGCAATCTTAACCGGCTTTATATCGAGCGACGCGGCTGCCGTAGTTTTTTCTTCAGTTGGGGCCGCGGCTTCTTCTGTTGGTCCGGCGGGGGCCTCGGTAGCGGCTGGGGCTGCGGGAGCTTCAGTCGCCGGGACCTGAGTGGCGGGAGCCTCGGCCGGTTTTTCAGTCGCCGGAGCCGCCGGTGTCGCGCCGCCGCAGGCCGCCATCACCAGGGCAGCCGTCATCAGCAAAGTCAGTAACCAAAATAGTCGTTTACTCATTTTTCTCCTCCTGAACGAAAAAATTGAGATAACTTAGATATATCATTTCACCCCTTTATTTGTTGCATCTGGGGGATTTCTCAGCCTTCGGCCTCGAAATGACATGAGCACGTAAGAATTTCTTCTAGCTCAAAACCTCCTCTCTCCATCAATTTTGCCCTCGCTCGAAGGGTTTGGTCAAAGCAGCGGGTTGGAGCGCCCGTCGAAACGGGAAGGCCAGGGCAATAATGGTCAACAGGTAAGGCAGCATAACCGCCACATCAGAAGGAAGATTCAGGCCAAGCACTTGCACCCACAATTGCAGCGCGTTGACCAGGCTAAAAAGTAAGGCTCCACCCAAAACGCCGAAAGGCGTCCAACTGCCAAAATAAACCAGGGCTACGGCGATGAAACCCTGCCCGTTGGTCATACCTTCCTGAAAAATATTGAGCAGCGAAATAGAGAGCGAAGCGCCGGCCACGCCCGCCAACAGTCCGCCTAAAGAGACGGTGAAGTAACGGATCCGGGCCACGCTTACCCCTAACGAGTCGGCGGCCTGCGGATTCTGGCCCACGGCCCGAATTTTCAGGCCCAGGGTGGTTTTATTCAGCACCCACCAGGCGATGGGCACCAGGGCAAAAGCGCCATAAACTATCACACTGTGCCGGAAAAAGATTTCGCCTATCACCGGGATTTGACTGAGGCAAAAACCGCCGGAGAGGCAAAAATTCAGTTCGCGGAACCCCTCCACCCCCTCCACCGTGCCCAGGGTCATTTTGAACAGCAGGCTGGACGCGCCCAGGCCAAACATATACAGGCCAATCCCGCTGATACCCTGTTCGGCTTTAAGGGTGACGCTGATAAAAGCCATGGCCAGGCCCAGTGACGCGCCTACTGCCGCCGCTGCCAGCAGCCCCAGCATCGGGCTGCCGGTTTGGAACAGGACATAGAAGCCGCTGTAAGCGCCCATCAACATAATACCTTCGACGCCCAAATTGAGCACGCCGGAACGCTGGGCAAACGTCTCGCCAATGGCCGCATAAAGGTAGGGCGTCGCCAGCCGCAGCCCGGAATGGACAATCCCCACGATAATAGCCAAAACCGTCAAATTCTCATTCATAAAGAAGCCTCCAATTTCGGTTTGGTGGATATTTCGGGGGGGGTGGATTCTTCGGTAGAAATCGAAACCCGGCGGCTGGCCCGTTGCCGGGACCAAATGTCGCTGCTGACGACAAAGAGGACTACCAGGCCCAGCAAGGCGGTGACGAGCACTTGGGGTATCTGCATGGCCCGCTGCATCTTGTCGCCGCCCACCAGCAGGCCGCCAAAAAGGATGGAAGATGGAATCGCGCCGAGCGGGTGCAGCTTGCCAAACAGGGCCGCCACAATCCCGGAAAAGCCATACCCGGCCGAGACCGCCGTCGGCTCAAACATACGGTGGTGTAACCCCAGGATTTCCACGGCCCCGGCCAAACCGGCAAAGGCCCCGCTCAACCCCAGGGACAGAATCACATAACCGGGCACGTTGATCCCCGCATAACGTGAGGCGCTGGGATTCAAACCAACCGCTCGAATGCGGTAGCCAACGGTCGTCCGCCACAGGAAGATGTAGACCAGAATCCCCATGATAACGGCCAGAATCAGGCCGATGTGCAAACGAGTCGGCTCGACCAGCAGGCCGTACAGTTCGCCTCCAAAACCGGTTAAGCCCAGGTCTTTGGCCGACTCGCTGAAGCCCAGCCATTTGGCAATGTCGGTAAAGCGCGGTAAATCGGTAGGTTTGGGTAAACGGGCCGAGTGCGGAATATTGGTCCCGGCAATTAATTCGGCCGGGTCAATCATAGGGCCGCGCAGCAGATAGTAGCTAATTTGAATAGCGATCTGATTCATCATGACCGTGCTGAGAATCTCGTTGACGCCCAGCCGGGCTTTTAGATAGCCGGGAATCGCTGCCCATAGCCCGCCCATCAGAGCGCCGGCCAGCAGACAGACGGTGATGACCACAAAACTGGGCAAAACCTCGCCTAATTGCAGAGCCAGAAACGTGGTCAGCATGGCCCCGGCGATGATCTGCCCTTCTGCGCCAATGTTGATGACGTTGGCCCGGAAGGCAATCACGATGCCCAGGCCAACCAGCAGTAAGGGCACTGCCTTGACCAGCGTGTCGGCCAGCCCGTTTTTATTGGTGAACGCGCCGAGTACCAAAACTTGATAAGCCTCGAACGGGTTCTTATCCAGCAGAAGTAAGATAATCGCCCCGATCAGGAGTGCGCCGAGCACCGCCAGGAGCGGCAACAGGGCATCCAACACTTGCGCTAAATGGAGACGTTTCACCGATCACCTCTTGGTAAAACTGCTGAATGGTTAGACTTGGGTTTTCTTGTCACGACAAGTCATTGTTGGGCGGTCCTATACCTGTGGTGGACCGCTGCCAATCCGCTTTCTCGTCTCAGCCAGCGGCGCCCATATCCCTTCGAGCCACCACGTTACCCCCGCCTCAGCATACGGCCCCACCACTTCGGCGCTTTCTTGCGAAATACATGAGGTCTCGCCGGCAAAGGCCACGTCAAAAGGTTCAGGGTTATCACGATGTGCTCGGATATATTCTATCATTTCTCGGATGTCATGAGGAGTCGCTTCCTCACCGTTCACCTTATTCGTCATAACATAGACCCCGTCCCACCGGGCGGCTCGGCGGAACGGCCGGCGATTGGGCCAGCCCCCACCTATCCAAATCGGAATTCGGGGGGACTGCACGGGTTTGGGCAGAAAGCGAACGCTTTTGAGTTGATAATGTTGCCCGGCAAAGTCAACCGGCTCGCCGATCCACAACCCGCTTAAGATCGCCAGGCTCTCATCCAGCTTCTCAGCTCGAACTTTAGGCTCATCTGCTTCGCCAAAGGCCCAGAAATCTTCTCGCTGAAAACCCAACCCTGCCCCAAAAATGAGCCGCCCATTCGAGAGGTGATCCAACGACGCCGTTTCACGGGCTACTTTCCAGGGGCGACGGCGGGGCAAGGCCGTCATAAAAGCCCCGATGCGGATGCGGCTGGTCCGCATGGCAATCGCCGCCAGGGCTATCCAGGGATCGACAATGGGGGTATCATCACAATAAATGAAGTCCTGCACAAAAAAGCCATCCCAGCCAGCTTGCTCGGCTTCAGCCGCCAGATTGGCCAAAATACGGGGGTGACAACACTCTTCGGCAATGGTTACATCAAGGCCATACTTTATCATTTTGCTCCCATTTGGTCGGGGTTAGAACAGGATGGGTAGAATTAACGGATTTATGGTTCGTCAATCTGAGTGGATCCAAATTTGCTCGGCCCGGATTGCCAAATCCGGGCAAAAACGGGGATTTGTCAATCCCCTTTGAGCAAAAATTGGATCTACTGAATCTGTTTAATTCCACGCATCGGCGTTCTTGACATATGGAATACAAGTTTAAGCACATGGACATCAATTGTTATAGTTGAACTGATAACTAACTACTGTTCACTGTCTACTGTCTACTCCCTGTAACGTCGAATCAACCGCAGCCGCAGCAAGTCATCTCGAAAGTAAGAAGTGGCCTTGATAAGCGGCTCATGATTGGAATTATGGCCCAACTCTTTAAAGGAGAGCAGGGCTATATTAGGCTGGCCCAAAGCTAGCCGGTCAACCAACCAGGCCGGAGCGATTAAAGGCACAATCTCGCTCAGGTAGTAAGCCAATTCCTGCTGGCAAAATTGGGGCAAGAATTGAAAGATCGGGGTGTAAAAATCCTCCGGGGTATAAGGGCGCTTGATCAGTTTGGTGGGGAGATAAGTAATGTTAAAAATGACCGGTTCAGCGTCGGCCAGGAAGAGCTTCTGGATGGTCAAGACTGTATCCTCTGGGGTCAAATCGAGCGAGGCGATAACTTGAGGGTCAACCGGCTTTTCGTCTACGCCGGTAATTTGGATAGAGGGGGTGAAGCCGTGCTCGCGGATGAGGGTTTCATAGGGCACAATCTCTTCGAGTCGGGTTTTGACCATCGTTAGGGTATGATTGATAAATGTGCCCGCACCCTGTCTACGGAAGATAACCCCTTCCATCTCCAATCGGCTGAGCGCATCCCGAATGGTATTGCGGCTGACATTTAGCTCGCTGGCCAGATCGGCCTCTGAGGGCAGTCGTCCCGAGTCAAACTCAGCCCTGACAATTCGCTGTTTGAGGTGAGTTTTCACCTGTTCAACTAAGGAGGGACTGCGTTTAAGCATTATGAGTGCCTTTGACTACCTCGGCAAGGCGGTATCTGAAAAATTGGTAGGGTCGTTGGGTTGTAGGACGAATTCTCAGGGTGAAAAAAATAATACAACCAGGCCGGGTTTTTGTCAAACGGACTGATATCCTTACAGCACACACAAAAAACAAGCTGTTTTCAAACAAAAAGAGAAACTAGCTGGAACTTGTCTACATCTACCAGGCCATGATCGGTCAACTTGAGAGAGGGGATGACAGGCAGCGCCAGAAAACTCATGGCCATAAACGGATCGTGCAGCGGCGAGCCAAGCTGATGAGCTGCTCGAAGCATCTCTTCCATTTGGTCTCTTACTCGCTCGATGGGCTGGTTGCTCATCAGCCCGGCAATGGGCAGCGGCAGCTTGGCCAGGACCGTGTTGCCAACGGCGGCGGCCATACCCCCCTGCGTTTCGGCCAGGGTGTGCGCGGCGGTCAGCATACTTTGGTCATCTACCCCAATCACCACCAGGTTGTGATGATCGTGGGCAACGGTGCTGGCGATGGCCCCTTGCCGCAGGCCCAGGCCCCGCACCAAACCCTGGCCCACCCGGCCCGTAGCCATGTGGCGCTCGATTACGGCCATTTTGAGAATATCCCGGTTGGTGTCGGCTACCACCTGCCCGTCGACCTGGGGCGTTTCTTCGATGAGGTGATTGGTAATGAGCTGATTAGGAATGGCTTCGATGATACGCACCTGCCTTCCTTCGACGTTAAGGTACAGGCTGACATTGCTCCAATCCACGTTCATCGAGCTGCGCAGCACAATTTGCCGGGCAGGCCGCTCCCAGGGCAAGATGACCCCATTCTCAGCCGCCAGCTTACCCTCGCGATAGACCATTTCAATCATTGGCATACGCAAATCAGAGAAGACGATTAAGTCGGCCCGGCGGCCTGGGGCAACGGCTCCCCGATCGTGTAAGCCAAAATACTCGGCCGGGTTGAGGGTAGCCATCTGAAAGGCAATGATCGGCGGCACACCTTCGGCAATGGCGGTGCGGACCATAAAATCAATGTGTCCCTCTTCCAGCAAATCGGCCGGCTGGCGGTCGTCGGTACAGAAGCAGAGGCGGCGGGAGTTTTCCGGGGTAATCAGTGGTAGCAGAGGTTTTAAGTTGTGAGCGTTGGTCGCTTCGCGGATGAAGATGTACATGCCCAGGCGGAGCTTTTCCAGCGCTTCCTCGACCGTAATACATTCGTGATCGCTGGCGATGCCGGCGGTAATGTAGGCGTTCAGGTTGCGACCGGTCAGGCCGGGGCAATGGCCATCCTTGATTTTGTGGCGGAAGGAGCGGAGTTTGTTCAGCACACCCTCGTCTCCGGCAACAACACCGGGAAAATTCATCACCTCGGCCAGGCCAAGCACAAATTCCTCGTGCTGGAGCGGTTCCAGGTCGTACCAGGCCAGGGCCGCGCCGGTGGTTTCCATGTGAGTACTCGGCACGCAACTGGGAGCGTTGACATAGACACTGAGAGGGTTATATTTGGCCATCGCCAGCATGTAGCGAATGCCTTCCAGGCCGAGGACATTGGCAATCTCATGCGGATCGGTAATAACGGTAGTTGTGCCGCGTGGAACGACGGCGCGGGCATACTCATGGGGCGGCACCATGGCACTCTCAATGTGAACGTGGCTATCGATGAGGCCGGGAGCCACATAGCGCCCACCCAAATCAATCGTTTGTTCGGCCTCGTAGTCGCCCAGGCCAACAACCCAGGAGTCCGAAATGGCGACATGGGTCTGGATGATTTCGCCGGTGAAGACATTGAGAACCTGGGCATTTTTGAGCAGGAGGTCGGCGGGTTCATCACCACGGGCTATTTTGATAATTTGAGCTAATTCCATAAGTATCTCCTTTGATACTGGACCGCTGACCATTGACCGCTGACCGCCGCTAAGTTGTTTTGGCAATAACCCTATTTCGGCGGTCGGTGGTCTGCTGTCGGCGGTTTTATTGACCCTCAACCGGTTCCACTGAAGTTACGGCATCAAACGAGTTAACCTTCAGCACCCAGCGGCTGCCGAGCTGGAACTTTTGAAATTCGTCGGCGTCAGTGATGGTGTAGGTATAGGTTTTACCATCGGCGTCAAAAATGATTTCATACTTCTCTTCCCGGCCCCCCTCGCGCCGGTTCTGGCCAAAGATGCCGGCTTCCGGCCAGTGCGGATTCAGGTCCTGTCCGCTCAGCGAAACCTGGTCAACTTTTTGCCAGACAACAGCCGTGTAAGAGCACATGTGGTCATAAACCGGGACATCTTCATAAATGGGTTCATCTTGGCAGTCCTGAACGACCTCGCCCACGCCTGTGCCGGTATCCTTGGTGTAAGGCGTGCCGCACACTTCGCGGGTCTTCCCGCTGGGGCGACGTTCGGTGCCGCGCTGCTTTTCCTGGCAGTTACCCATAACCGCCCCGGCCGGGATTTGATCGCGCCAAGCCTGGCCGGAAACCGGTACAAGCTGCTCGATAAAGATAGTTCGGCTCCAGTCCACCGAGTCAACCGTGCCGGAGATGTTGGTGGTGCGGGTCGTGAGGACAAAGAAGAAGATGCAGGCCCCAATCAACACCACCAGCGCCACAATTAAAATAAGTGGCAGACCCGATCCGCCGGGTTTGGCCGGGGCTGTGGCGGCAGGTACGGGCTTGGGCTTGGGTTGGGCCAGGCTGGCGCCGCATTGGACACACTTGGCGGCGTTTGGCTCGTTCGAGGCTCCGCATGATGGGCAGGTAATCGGTTCAACCGGGCCGGTGTGATGCGCGCCGAGCACCTGGCCGGTGGTGCGAGCAGTGGCCTGGGTCAGGTCGGCGCCGCATTGGCTGCACGTTTTGGCTGTGGCCGGGTTGCGTGTGCCGCAGTAGTAGCAGTGAACGTCGGGGCCGGCTTTAGCCTGGGCAATCGTGGCTTCGTCGGTGACCAGCTCGGTCTGGGCCGGCTGCTGGAAGGCAATGTGGTCGGGCTGCGGATTGCCGCAACTGGTGCAGGTTTTCTGAGGACCGGGATTTTTAGTGCCGCAGTTAGGGCAAGTCCACTCTAACTTAACGTAGCCAACAGTTTTTTGGGTCATTGGGTCAAACCTCTTTGGCAAAATCAGTGTGTCTGATTTTACCATGAAGCGGTCAAGATGTGAAGATAAGACGATGAGACGTGAGGCGAGGACTCGGCGAGATGAAGAGGCGAGGGGGACCAAGACAGGAAATCTGATTTTTGACACCAGGTAAAAATATTGTACAATTTATCTATATTAGCTAACTTAGTCAATTGAGGATTTGATGAAAACAAAACTCGTAGCCTCTACTGAGGCTCAAAACAATTTTGGGCGGGTTCTGGATGATGTAGTCCAGAATGGAACACGATACGTTGTACGTCGCCGTAATAGTTCGCAAGCAATTATCTTGAGTATTGCAGACTTTGAGGGTATTCTTTCGGCCAATGAGACCGAAAGAAAAAAGCTTGAGAAAATCATCCGTGAACTAAGCCCGGTATACTCTATTGGTGAGTCAATTACGGAGCAGCAGGTATAACTATGATTGCATTTGATAGATTTGTGCTTGAATATCAAACGCATAAATTCGACAAGGCGGTTATTCTGCACGCGGATTGTTTTGAGTGGATGGGCAGAATTCCTGAGGATAGCGCCCATGCAATCGTAACAGATCCTCCTTATGGGGTGAAGGAATATAACTTTGACCAGATTGAGAAGCGAGCCAACGGTAATGGTGGTACCTGGCGTATTCCTCCATCTTTTGATGGGAGTCATCGAGCGCCTCTCCCTCGATTTACCGCGCTTACTCAAAAAGAGCGAGAGATACTCCACCGCTTCTTTTTAGAGTGGGGCAAACTCGCTATTCGGATATTGCTCCCCGGAGGGCATATTTTTATAGCCAGCAATGCCTTTTTGTCGCAGCTTGTATTTTCGGCTTTAGTGGAAAGTGGCTTAGAATTTCGAGGTGAACTTATCCGCTTGGTTCGTACGTTTCGCGGTGGGGATCGTCCTAAGAACGCTGAAGAAGAATTTCCTGAGGTTTGTTCGTTACCAAGAAGCTGCTATGAACCGTGGGGGATTTTTCGGAAGCCAATTCCCCAGAGAATGAAGGTGAGTGACTGTCTCCGTGAATTTGGAACGGGCGGATTGAGGCGAATTAGCGTTGAGCAGCCTTTCAGTGACGTGATTGTAAGCGAGCGAACACCTCAGCGCGAGCGTGATGTGGCAAATCATCCCAGTCTTAAACCGCAGTCCTTTTTGCGACAGGTCGTGCGTGCCTCGTTACCGTTAGGCTTTGGTCTTATCATTGATCCATTTATGGGTTCGGGTTCTACCGTGGCGGCGGCAGAAGCCCAAGGTCTCTCTTGTATTGGGGTTGAACGATTTGTGGATTATTTCGAGATAAGTAAACAAGCCATTCCCAAGCTGGCTCGTTTTACTGTTGAGGTTGAGACGAAACAATTGAACCTGTTCGACCTATTAGACACCTGAGTCCTGGTAGATCCAATTTGCTCTCATCTTTTGATACCCAGAATCTGTGACGCTGGCTGTAATGGTTCTCCGGCTTGTTTCAGATCGGCCTGAAAAAAGCCAATCACTCTTTGAGAGTTGTGCGCCCAGGACCATCACAAAACGGAAAGGGCGTGGTGTCGTGTCTTTGGGCCGATTGCTGTCAAAAGCAAAGACCATTAGCCATACATCCTCTGGATTATGCCCTTGCCAGGCTCGCAAGTAGCGAGAAGCCTTGATTTCAATACCGTGAGATGAGTGCTGTACTGCATCATTTGGGAACATACCGGCTGGTATTAAATCGGGGTGCCCGTTGTGATACTTGTTTTTTACAAGAGCGGGGCAATAGTGAGGAAGTGTTGATGACATAAATTCGCCGACAATACTGCTGAAGTTTGCCGGCATGAGCATAGTCCCAAGTCGTGCAATGCCTTTCGTATGTAATTGTAAGTTCACAAAGCCAAGAAAGTCCAGAAACGCACCCATTGCTGAATAAATGTGGTCAATATGTAGACCATATGGCAAAACGGTTGCTGGATTAAAACCGTTATCGTCTATAGGTTTAGGACTACATGCTTCTTGTTCGCTGTATAAGCTCACTAAGTAGTTGTTCCTCGTCTGTGGATTAAAGGCATCTCTTACGGCCCCCCTTTAACCTCCAACTCATACTCCAACGGCCCAATATCATGGTTCCAAATTTTCAGATAGTAAAGCTGTTCTTCCATCAACTGGCCGTTCCAGAGCACCTGCAAGCTGCGGATATCCTCGGTGGGATAAGGTGAGGGCGAACTGGCGCCAAAGGGTTCCAGTTTATCCACGCTACCGCGAGTCCAGATGGACAACTGGTTGCCGGCATAGAGAGCAAAATCGGCATGGCGGGCGCGAACTGCGTCGAGCGGCGTGTTCGTCAAGAGAATCTCAAAATCGCGTTGTTGCGGCTTCTTAGTTTTACTGTCGTGGTTAGGGTAGAAAATTTTATACCAGATTTCTTGGCCGGCTGCCAGTTTGCCCTGGGTTGTGCCGATCTTTAAATCAATCGCTTCGGGTGGGGCAGCGCCGGGAACGGGCGGCGGACCGGGCCGAGTCGGTGGGGAGGGGTTATAATAGGGCACGCGGCCGGCGGCGTTATTGCCCTGGTGCAGCTTGGGCTGGCCCAACTCGGCGTTTCGAACATCGTCGGGGAAGAGATAATAATCAATTACCTCCGGCGATGCGTTTTTGATCTTAATGAAGTAGCGGTCGCCATCAACAACCGACCCTTTCCAGAGCCGCTCCCCGGTATGGTCGTCCCCATCCCTGGAAACCCACTGCCCCAGGCCCATATTTTGCATATAATCGGCGTCGCCGCGCTGCCAGATATGATACTGACCGGCCGGGAAGATTTCGAAATTGACCCGGCTATCAATAAAACCGTTGCTTGGGGTCGTAAACAAGGTCAAAGCCGCCGGTTCGATGGCCCCCTGCTTATTGGGGTCATCGCGCATCAGGCTGTACCAATGTTCGCCATACGGAGCCAGGCGGCCGCTATTGATGTCGAGGAAATCAAACTCCAGCGGGTTGTTGGGATAAATATTGACCGGCGGGTAGATCTGGTGGGGGGGCGGGGGCAGGGCGGGCGGGGTGGGGGGGTGGGGGGGGGGGGGGGGGGGGGGGGGGGGGGGGGGGGGGGGGG
>CAZUNT010000238.1:1865-10923 GCA_964622215.1 uncultured Caldilineaceae bacterium | reverse complement strand
TTCTTGCTTGCAGTCCGGGATTATACTCCACTTACCGTGTTTGGCAAATTGGACATTCAATTCTTGGCGCTCTTTTAGACACCAACCTTCCCCTTTCTTACCTGAAGTGTATACCGGAGGCCCTATTCTCTTGTCAAGAATCCCCGCTTGCATTAAGATGAGGGAGGGAATTAAATGATCCGGCCAAAGCCATGAAAAAAAATATCAATCGGTTAGCCGAGAAAAACAGGGAGTACTTGAAGGACATCCTCCTGAATGGCGATCTTTTGCTCCTGGGAAGCGCCCTTTTGATCTCGCTTATGGCCGCTGCCGTTGTCGTAATGGTAACTCTGATTTACTCCGCCGAGTATGGTTTCTTTGACGTACCGATTGCCTCTTGGTTCGTGCTTGGCCTGGTGGGCGTTATTTTGGCCGTCGATGGATTGGCCTTCTCCTTGTGGCTGCGTTTCCACCGGACCAGAAACGCCCTGGCTGAAGCAAAACGAGAATGGGTGGCCCTGAAAAGACCTCCCCTCACTACCGACGAGATCCCTGTGGTTTGCGGCTACCAATATCTCGACCAGGCTGAGTTCCTGGTCATTATCCAGACCCTTTTTAAACCTCCCCCCTCTGTCCAATACGTGCAGTTGAAACCGCTGCCGGGCGGTTATGGAGGCAGCACGACGATACTGGCCGAACTCCAATATAAACAGAGCAGCGCTCTCTTGCCCCGCTCTTATGTGGTTAAATTGGGTTCCCGGTATGAGATATTGAACGAGTATGATAAGTTTCATTGCTATGTTCTGGGACATCTCGGCCGCGCCGCCCGGTTTTCCCGGCATGCCCGTTGGGGAGAGGCGGCCGGCATTGCCTATGAATTTGTGGGCCTGGGCCTGGGTGATGAAATACGGAGCTTTTATCAGTTCTATCAGGAGTACCCGGCTGGCAAAACGGCGCAGTTGATTGAGGAAATCTACGCGCCTCTTGAGCAAACGTGGTATCGGTATGGCCAGATAGAACTGGCCAATCCCTACTATGAATATCACATGTTATCCAGGAAAGAAAGCGCCATTTTCGACCACGTGGGCCGGTTGCTGGATGAAAACGACCCGTACTGCCAGAAATTGACGGCTGTTAAGGCTGGAGCCTGGCCGGATTTAAAACCCAACTTTTGCCCCGATTTAAACCTGCCCTGGCGCGACCCGCTCGATTTTCTCCGCACCTGGCCCGGCTCGGATTTATCGTTGCCGCTTCATCGCTCGACCGTTCACGGCGACCTCAACGCCCGGAATATTCTAATCGAGGTGGGACGGGAGAGCGATCAAACTTTGCTCTGGTTCATCGACTTCTCTCACACCGGCAACGGTTTGTCGAGCGAGCGCGCCGCTGAAACCATCCGCGAGAACATCCCGCTCCAGCCCGACCGGGGCCATACCTTGCGTGATTTCTGCCGGCTTGAAGCGGACGTAAAATTTATCCTGACCAGGCTGGAAAACGACCGCGATTTGGAACTGGCCGTTGTCTTTGAACGGGAATTGCTGGCCGGAGGGCTGGCCTTGCCCGATCTGGCTGTAACGCTGCCTGCCGAGATCTTGGCTGAAGAACGGTTCCAAAAAGCGTGGCAAATTATCAGGGGTATTCGCCGCCGGGCTGCTGCCTACTTGAGCAACACCCAAGACTTACGGCCTTACCACTGGAGTTTGCTGCACGCTACCCTCCCGATTGTTTACTATCATTCGGACCAATTTGCCGGGGCAGAGTGTGAACGGCAACAGAAGCGGTTTGCTCTTATTGCGGCGGGGATGTTGTGCAGCCGGCTTTAAGCCTGTACCCTATGTCTCGGATTGTTTCTATGCAGGTATAGCCGGGGTCATTGACCATCCGCCGCGCCGGTGGATCCAGGATTTCACGCAGCCGTTTGACCAGTTGGGACAGGGCCGTATTGGTCACTCCGGCGGCTTCATCGCCATAGACACGGGCGATTAAGTCGTCGGTGTCGAGAATCTCCCCACCCGCCTGGGTGAGGGCCAACAACAGCGCAAACAACAAAGGCGGCAGCTTAATATATTCCACCCCGACCGGGGTTTCGATCCGGGCCTGATTGGGAACAATGGCCGTGATTCGCACCGTCCCAGCGTGAGGAGATTTAAACTCCCGGACAAAAACATCGAACAACGGGCAAAAGAGAGCCACCCGCCGGCCATTTGGTCCGTTTCTCTTTTTCAACAAGCCGCTCCGTTGCAGGTAGGTCAACCGGGCCTCGTCCACCGTTTGGGCTGCTGGCATAGCTCCGGCGGTATTAATCAAAACCCCCTGCTCCGCCGGGGTCAGGTCATGCCAGAGTTCTTCGGCCAGGCGCTTAATCTGGTCTGCTTGGAGTACCTGCCGGGCTATTGCCTCATCCGGCAGCTTCAGGTCAACCTGCCCTCCGGCCGCTAACTCGGCCGTATTTTTCAGAAAGCCCGGATGCCCACCGGTGCAGGCAATCAGGCGGTCGCGTTGCCCTGGTTCAAAGATACAACCCAATCTGGCCTCGTCGCGCCGGAGTGATTCCTGGGCATCTTTGACGTTGAACGGGCCGATGAAGCAACTCTCGTCCAATAACTCGTGCAGTTCGTAGAGACAGTCAACCGGCCGGCGGGTGGCAAAGATATAGGCCAGATTGCCCCGCGGCCGGCTGTTGCGGAGATGGAACAGGTAGTTAAAGAAGGTGTGATCCAGCGCGGCGGCAGCCTCGTCAAAGTAATCCAGCGCCAGAACCAAGTTCAAAGCCGGTGGTAGGGCGAGGACCTGTTCTTTCAGGGCGCGCCGGAGAGATCGCGTCTCGGCAGGTAAGAAGGAGTCGCCCGTCGTGAGTCCTTCGGAGCGCATCTGTATGGCTATTTCGCTCAGAAGCTCGGCTTCATGATTGCCGGCCAGCCCGGCGCAATCGACATGCACAAAAGCATAATCGTTCGCCCGCTCCTTGAGGTAACGCAACCGGACCTGTGGATGAGATACAACAAATCGAACCACGTTCGACTTGCCCATGCCGGCCAACCCGTTAACGGCGATGCTGCGCAGCTTATAGAGCGCGCTCATAATCTGCCGGACGTTTGTTTCCCGATAGTCGCCGGGAAAGCCGGCCTCTTTATAAACCAAAGCCATAGCTCCTCCTGTTTATTCCTCACTGGCTAATCCTATTATAACACTAATTCCTGCCTTTTTACCTTTGTAGTGAAGATTTCAACAAGACTGTACTCCGCCTGTTGGCAAATTAACTCATTCATGTCAAGCAGTATATCTCAGCAAGTGTTACGATTCTTGGTAAGGTTGCAGGTTTTAATGAAGGAGATTGTATGACATATGTAACTGGTAAGTCTTATGCTTTCCTGGCAGTTCTTATCATAGGGCTATTTTGGACCTTCCTGTTCACAGGGCTGGGAGTGAGCCTTGTTGCAACTTCTCTACCGGCGGGAAATATACGAGACCTGGAATTTATATGTGCGATACCCATTTGCCCCATTGGGGGTCTATTGATACTTCTTTGGGTTTGGCGAACTAATAGTTCACCCAGTATGTCGTTTTTCAACGGAATGGAGATCATATCGGATTGCCTGATGTCTGGATGTTTCCCCCTTACAGCCATTTATATCTTTCCAATCCTGATAGTTGTATACATCATAGCTCTGTTCAATACCTGCGTGGGCTTGGTAAAAGGTAAAACGTATACCCAAGAACAATGGACCAGTCTTGTGAATTGGTTTTATAAACTTAGGCATGGATATAGTCTCTAGCCCTGTGTCATCTTACAGTTTTTCTCAGGCTTTACATCCACTCATGAAGGGCCAGACTTCTAAGGGGATGGCAGATTGCCTTATCAGCAGAAATTGTCATCAGTCATCTGGTTGTGTATACCAGTAATCATTTGTATACTCAATGTCATCAAGATAAGCCGGGTGCAGAATTTATCATCTGTTTCTCAGGGAGTAATTTCCGATGAAACCCAAAACCCGCCTCATTGCCTTTTTCTTTCTAACTGTTTTGCTGTTAACTTTGTTGGCCTGCCGCCTGCTGGGAGGCTTAAGCCAGAAATTGCCTATCCCGGCGGCCAAGGCGACCGTTTTTGCCTCAGATTTGGGCAAACTCTACGGCCTGGCTTTCGACCCGTCCGGCCACCTGTATGCGGTGGGGACAGACGGAGACCGGAGCGTGCTGTGGAAAATCACCCCTGACGGCCAGAAAGAATCCTTCGCCCAAATTGTGGACCAGGGCGATGTCCTTTCGGATGGCGGCCTGGCTGCCCACTCTCGCTCCCTGGCCAATGTGGCCGTAGACGATTACGGCCATGTCTGGCTGACCAGCAACAAACATGGCGCCGGTTTCGTGGTCTCGCCCGACCGGAAAGTAACAAAGTTCTATTTGAACGGTCAATTAAGCATCTCTTTAGACAAGGAACGGTCACCCGAAGGCGTGGCCTGGGATGGTGGGACCAGACGGCTTTACCTCATCACCTCCGGGCCAACGAGCGACTATAGCTACGACAACAAAAATTTCATTGCAACCTTAACCGTTAGCCCTGAGCCGGGTGTTTTTGCCGCAGAAATGATTGCGGTCACCGACTCAGCCGGTAACAAAGTAAAGGCCATCAACAATGCCGGCCTGCTCCTGGAAAAAAGCGGCAACGGCCTTATGATCGGCCCCGGCTCGATCCTGTATTTCATCGGCCTGGACGCGCTCTATGAGGTCCGTTCTGGGGGCGATTTAAAACAGTTTGGCGAAACCTTCGAGAAAGAAAACTTATGGGGGGGAGCGGCCGACAATGAAGGGTATCTCTACCTATCGTCCAATGTCAAAACGTATGACCCCGAGCAGGGGAGCGAGGGTCAAGGAATTGTTTGGCGGCTGGATAGCCAGGGGAAGCGGGTGGTTTATGTCGAAGGGGTAGCCGAGCCGATGGGTTTGGCTTTTCGCCACGGTTTTCTCTACATTGCCGACCGAGCCACCGGCCGCATCCTGAAGGTATCGGCCGGAAAAGCAACTGGGGAGGAACCTGTGGCCCAAAACATCTCCTCATCGCCCACCATGGCTCCGCCCGCAGCTACGGCCACACCTACCCCCGCCGAGGTGGTCTTGCTTGAGACTGCTACCCCTGCCTCAACCGCCCCCCCTGTCCCAACTCCCACCCCAACGCCTACCACCGCCCCGCCGCCTGAAGCCGTTTCTGCCTGGGCCAGAAACCTCGGCCAGGTGAAATTGCTGGCCTACTCCGAAGAACAAAGGGGCAAAGATCTGGCCTGGGCACCCGATGGCCGGATGATTGCCGTGGCCGCCCAAGACCTTCACTTTTTTATCCCCGGTGTAGACCAGGAGGTCCGCCAGATCGAGGGACTCCAGTGGGTTAACAGCGTGGCCTACTCGCCCGACGGCAAAATACTGGCCTGGTCCAATTACGCCGGTTTGACGTTGTGGGATGTCGCCACCGGTGACGATATACAAACCTTTGAATCGCTCAAAGAGGCCAGCCAGTTGGTTTTCTCCCACGACGGAACGCTTTTGGCCGCTGCCCCATCCTCGGCTCAAAAAGTCGTGCTGCTGGAAGTTGCTACCGGGCGCGAGGTGCGCACCTTTACCAGCGACTGCTGCTCCCCTGACGCCATTGCCTTTTCGCCCGACGGCAAAACCCTGGCCTGGGGAGCCGACGAAGTCTGTTTGTGGGACGTGCAGAGCGGCCAGCAACTGCGCGAATTAACCGAGCACACGCTGGCGGTTACCAGCGTGGCCTTTTCGCCCGATGGAAAAATACTGGCCTCGGGGTCTCTCGACCAGGCTATCAACCTGTATGACCCGGCTGATGGACGGCTGCTGCGTACCCTTACCGGCCATACGGATACAATCAACAAGATCACTTTTTCGCCGGAAGGCCGGCTGCTGGCCTCCGCCTCTCGGGACCGGACGATAAAAATTTGGGATGTTGTGACCGGGCAGGAGTTGCGTACCCTCACCGGCCATACCGATTGGGTGAATACCGTAGCTTTTTCGCCGGATGGAACCATGCTCGCCTCCGGCGGCGAGGACAGCGCCCTGCGGCTATGGGGACCGCCGACCGCGGCGGCAGCCGTTCCTGCCCCTGCCCCATCGCCTACCCCCTTGCCTGCCACCATCCAGGTTGAAACAAAAGCCTTGCTGGAAAGTGAGTGGGCTAACCAGGTCGCCTGGTCGCCGGATGGTAAACTCCTGGCGATCGATACTTACCGTATCAACCTCTACGACGCCCAAAGTTTAAAGCAAGTTTATAGTATCGACAGCGTGCAGTGGGCCAACAGTATTGATTTTTCGCCCGACAGCCGCATGTTGGTTGCGGCCTCTCACGATGGCATCAAGGTGTGGGATACAGCCGGTTGGGGGGAATTATATTCCTTCCCCGGCGGGGGCGATGCTCAAAACGTGGCCTGGTCCCCCGATGGCGCCCTCCTGGCGGTATCTATCCAGCAGGCAGTCAAAGTTATCGATCTTGCCAGCGGGGAGGACCGGTTTACCCTCAACACAGGTGGTTACGCCAGCTACCCGGCCTTTTCCCCAGATGGCCGAATCCTGGCTGCCCTGGGCAGCGGCGCGCTTAAAATGTGGGATGTCGCCAGCGGTCAGGAGTTGCGCCTGCCGGCCAAGTTAAGAGAGGACGGCTCTAACACTGCCCTGGCCTTCTCGCCCGACGGCCAAACCCTGGCCACTGCCTCGTTTGATAAAACTATCCGGTTGTGGGAGACAAAAAATTGGAGCTATCGGCACACCTTGTCCGGACACACCGGCGATATCCACACCCTGGCCTTTTCGCCGGACAGTCGTTGGCTGGCTTCCGGTTCGCAAGACCTGACCGTTCGCTTGTGGGATGCAGCCACAGGGCAAGGAACGAGTGTTTTGACCGGTCACACCAACCGGATCAACTCGGTGGCCTTCTCGCCGGATGGGACCCTGCTCGCTTCGGGTGCGACTGATCAGGCCGTGCGTATCTGGAATCTGGGCGGCTCTCCCCAGGCTCCGGCTTCCCCTCCTGCCCCCGCCGCCTCGTCTCCCGCACCATCACCTCAATCTGCCCCCGCTGCCTCGTCTCCCACTCCCTCACCTCAACCCACCATCGCCTCATCGCCTCCCGCGCCGTCGCTTCAACCTACCCCCGCCGTCTCGCCTCCTACCCCCTCACCGCAACCTCCCCCGGCCAACTGCCCCGACCCTCGCGTGGTCATCACCTCGCCGGCCAATGGGGCCACCATCCGGGGCATTGTCCCGTTTATGGGTACGGCCAACCTGGTTAACCAAATTTCCTACAAATTTGAGTACAAGCCGGCTCACTCGCCGACCTGGCAATTTTTGACCAACTTCGACGGTAAAACAGTCGCCAACGACAAGTTGATGGATTTCTACAGTGACACGATTGCGCCGGGCGTTTATGATTTCCGCCTGATTGCCATAGACCAGACGGGCAATTATCCCCCGCCGTGCGAGATCCAGGTGACAGTGGAACGGTGAGAGTTACTACTCAGCCTACCCCAAATTGAGTATTCCTGACCGCAGACCGCAGAGAGCGTCTCGCCTCCCCTTGGGGGACTGCCGACCGCCATAATTCGCCCTGTACCCTGTCTTTTCGGCGGTCAGCGATCAGCCGTCGGCGGTCGTGGGGGTAGGGCTGAGTAGTTACCGGTGAGATTAACATGAGAGACAATATTCAGAATTGCTTTAAACCGGCCAATTGTAGAGAATAGAGAATAAGAAAAGAGGGTAAAAAACAGAGGAGATAAACATGTCACAGTTCGCCGGCAAAACCATTGGCAGCTACCAGATTATCGAACAGATCGGTATCGGGGGGATGGCCACCGTTTTTAAGGCGTACCAGCCCTCGATGGATCGTTATGTGGCCTTTAAAATCATCTCGACTTACCTGGCCCAGGACCCCACGTTTATCAAACGGTTTGACCAGGAAGCCAAAGTTATTGCTAAATTACAGCATGCCCATATTCTGCCTGTCCACGATTACGGCGAAGCGGATGGCTGTCTCTACCTGGTCATGCGCTTCATTGAAGGAGGCACCCTCAAAGATCGTCTAAAGGATGGCCCTCTCACTCTTACCGAAGCTCGCCGGGTAGTCAACCAGATCGGCTCGGCTCTGGAATATACCCACCAACTGAACGTAGTCCACCGTGACCTCAAACCTTCCAATGTGCTAATTGATGCCCAGGGCGATTGCTACCTGACCGATTTTGGTATCGCCAAAATGGTTGAAAGTTCGGCGGGCTTGACCGGCTCCGCTATTGTCGGCACACCCCACTATATGGCCCCCGAACAAAGCAAAACCAACAAAGTCGACAGGCGGGCCGACATCTATGCCATGGGCGTGGTTATTTACGAGCTGTTGACCGGCCGGGTTCCTTTTGACGCCGAGACGCCGGTAGCCGTCTTGTTGAAGCACATCACCGAGCCGCTGCCCTTACCCCGCAGCATCAGGCCCGATTTACCGGAAGCGGTCGAACGAGTCATCCTCAAGGCCATGGCCAAAGAGCCGGATGACCGCTACCAGAGTATGCGCGACCTGGTCATCGCTTTTGATGAAGCGGTTCAAACCGCCCCGGCCAAAATGCGCACCGTCACCTCGGCGGCTCCACCGGCGCTCGTGATGGTGTTAGAGAGTAGAGCAGCCCCGGCCCCGGAGGTCAAGGCCACCCCGGCCCCCGGCTGGAAACGGCGTCTCCCCTGGCTGCTGGGCGCGGCCGGCCTGGGTTTGGTGGGCTTGGCCCTGGTAGGCGGCCTGGCCTTGCTCTGGCTATTGGGCCAGGCAGGCAGCGGCCCCTGGCATGAGACAGCCGCGGGAGTAACGGCTACGCCCCCGCCACCCGCAGCGATCCAGCCTCCGATCGGACCAACCGAAACGCCATCGGTTCAGCCTGAGCCGGTAGAGATACAGCCGGTTGCCTCCATTCCGCTCGTACCCACGCCTACGGTTGGGCCCCCCGCGGCCACGGGGCTGTGGCGGACCGGGGCCCTGGACGCCCCCCGGCGCTGGCGCGCGGGCGCCCGGGTGGTGGGTTGCCGCTCGCTGCGCGGGCCT
>CAZUNT010000238.1:0-1855 GCA_964622215.1 uncultured Caldilineaceae bacterium | reverse complement strand
CCCTGAATACCGCCACCCCTGCGCCGCCTTCTCCCACTCTCCCGCCCCCTCTGCAACTCCAGGTGTCCCAATTGGCCTTATATGAAGAATCAGCCGGCAATTTTGTCTGGCTGCCAGATAATAAACGCCTGGTTATTGGCGGGTACAACATTGTGCAATTTGACGGTCAAACCTTGCAGCAGGTTCAGGAACTTCAGCAAGATGTTGCCAGGAGCGCCTCTTTGTCAGCGGACGGCAGTATGTTGGCTACAGCCTCTTATGAGGGTGTTCGGATATGGGACACGACGGGTTGGGGTGAACTGCGCACTTTGGCCGGCAGCAAAAATACGGAAGGAGTCGCTTTTTCACCGGACGGCAAGCTGCTGGCGACGACGACCGGCGGCACGGTCAAGGTGTGGGAGGTGGCGACCGGCAGCGAATTGCGTACCCTACCGGCCGGTGACTCCGCCGGCCCCATTGCCTTCTCCCCGGATGGGCGGACGGTGGCCGCCATGGGGGGCGTTGCCGGACAAGAAATTAAGGTATGGGACACAGCCAGTTGGAATGAATTGTCCAGCCTCAAAGGGCACTCGAATTGGATCAAAAGTATTGTTTATGCGCCGGATGGAAAAACCCTGGCTTCCGGCTCGGTTGATAATTCGGTCAGATTGTGGGATGTGGCCAGCGGGCGGCAGCTCCGCGCCTTTATGGGCCATACCGGCCAGGTTGAAGGTGTGGCTTTTTCGCCGGATGGCCGGCTGCTGGCTTCGGCCTCCTGGGATCTTACGGTCAGGTTATGGGATGTGGCGAGTGGACAGGAGCTAAAACAGCTTACCGGGCACACCTCCCGGATTCAGTGCGTGGCCTTTTCGCCGGATGGCACAATGCTGGCCTCCGGCTCAGGCGACCAGATGCGCTTGTGGTGGATTGAGGTTGGCGCTGAGGCAGCCGCAGAGCCGGCGCCCACCCCCGGCCCTTCGGCGTCTCTCCCCACCCCTGTCGCTCTGTCCGAGTCGGCTATTTCTCCCGATAATGCTGAACAGTTAACCCAACTGAACTCCCTGGAAAGTGAGTGGGCTAACCAGGTGGCATGGTCGCCAGATGGCAAACTACTGGCGATTAATACTTACCACATATACCTCTACGACGTTCAGAGTCTAAAGCAAGTTTATGTCATCGATAGTGTACAATGGGCTAATAACATTGCCTTCTCATCCGATAGCAGCATGTTGGCTACAGCCTCTTATGAGGGTGTTCGGATATGGGACACGACGGGTTGGGGTGAACTGCGCACTTTGGCCGGCAGCAAAAATACGGAAGGAGTCGCTTTTTCACCGGACGGCAAGCTGCTGGCGACGACGACCGGCGGCACGGTCAAGGTGTGGGAGGTGGCGACCGGCAGCGAATTGCGTACCCTACCGGCCGGTGACTCCGCCGGCCCCATTGCCTTCTCCCCGGATGGGCGGACGGTGGCCGCCATGGGGGGCGTTGCCGGACAAGAAATTAAGGTATGGGACACAGCCAGTTGGAATGAATTGTCCAGCCTCAAAGGGCACTCGAATTGGATCAAAAGTATTGTTTATGCGCCGGATGGAAAAACCCTGGCTTCCGGCTCGGTTGATAATTCGGTCAGATTGTGGGATGTGGCCAGCGGGCGGCAGCTCCGCGCCTTTATGGGCCATACCGGCCAGGTTGAAGGCGTGGCTTTTTCGCCGGATGGCCGGCTGTTGGCTTCGGCCTCCTGGGACCTTACGGTCAGGTTGTGGGATGTGGCGAGCGGACAGGAGCTAAAACAGCTTACCGGGCACACTGGCTGGATCAAAAGCGTGGCCTTTTCGCCGGATGGGGCGCTCCTGGCCTCAGGCGCACAAGACAG
>CAZUNT010000237.1:0-10928 GCA_964622215.1 uncultured Caldilineaceae bacterium | reverse complement strand
GATCCAGGACAAAAACGCGGCTGCCATCGGTAACCGGCTGGCTCCACCCTCCGGAAAAACGCCATTGCTCATTGCCATCGGTTTTAGTGAGAGCGATCAGGGCCGGCTGATCCTTTGACCCACCTGTGGCAAAGACCAAATCCGGGGTGATTGCCGGGATCTGTCTGGCTGTCGGTGCATCGAGGAGGTAAGTGGCGGTGAACAGCCGCGTCCGCCACCGTTCACGGCCAGTGGCGGCCTCAAGGATAATCACCCAGCCGCCGCCGTTTTCGGTTTGGCCCACATCTTCGTAAAAGTAAGCCAGATTGACTGACTTCGAGTCGGCCTGGAACTGGCAAAAACTGAATTGATCAAAAGGACGCGGATACGTCCATTTTTCTGTACCTGTAGCCGCCTCAAAGGCGGTCAAATTGTCACCCCGGCAGGCATACAGGCTGGAGCCAACCAGGTCGATTTGGTGAACCGTCCCGGAATAATCATCGCCAACCGTAAATTTCTGTTTTCCCGTGACCAGGTCAAAGGCTCTGATCGAACGATGCATCGCCAGAAACACGGTTTGGGCATTGGCGGCGATAGCGGGGCCAAGCAGCGCGGCATGAAACGTATCGGCGCCAAAGCCAAGGGGGGTGTGCCACACGGGTAAACCGGTTTCGAGGTCGAGCGCTTGCAGGGTGAGGTTAGCCGGATTTTCCGGCGAGATAACGAGTAGACGACGACCGGCAACGGCGATAGGCAAGTACGAGTTAGTACTGTCGAACCAAATCGGCCCAATAATCTGCCGAAGTGTTCCTGTAGCTGCATCCAGGATCGCGACTTTCGTCAATAGTGTGCCGGGGGTTTGTGGGTCTTCGACCCTAACCGCCGCATACACCCTATCCGCTGCGACCAGGAGTCTCTGACCGATCGTCTCTTCCGCCCTGACCCGGCCGAATTGAGCCGGGTCGGGGTGGAACTCCCAAACGGGCTGGCCTGAAACAGTCTCAAAGGCGACCAGTTTCCACCTTTTTCCAGAGCCTGGCTCTGGGGTCATCACTCCAACCAGCACTCGGTCAGCGCTGACGGCCGGAGGGCCAAACCGATCGGCCTTGCTGCCTGGCTCGGCCGACCATTCCACACGACCTGTTTCGGTTTCCAACGCAAACAGGCGGGTCTCGATCTGGGCGCCAAACCACCAGGTGATTATACCGGCCATCAACACACCTGTTACCAGCAAAAACAGATTACGGCTCATCAGTGTCTTCCTCAACTTCAGTTGAGCGCTCAGGCTTCCCCATGAATGGACAAATCAGAAAATTCACCCGTTTCGAGGTTGTACTTGACCTCAAAATAGCATGAACCCCCATCGGTGACAAACACAAATTCGCGCGACCAGTCCAGCCCATGCGCGTTACAGAAAAAGTTCACGAAAATGACCTGCTGCCCGTTAATCAAAATACCTACATACTGCCGTTTGTACTCGGACAGGTCTCGAAGCGGGCCAGGGTAGTCTCGTGGCGCGGTCTGTTGGAGATACGGGCCAAGCCGGTTTTCCAGGGCTAGCACCTCAGCTTGTGACGGGGTCCAGTAAGTCTGGCCCTGATTAGCTACACCCGTTATCGCCGCATTTTCGGCAGAAAAGATAACCCCCTCAAAGTCGTCAGTCTTGACCTTCTCATTTGTCCCCTCGAGGGCGCTGGAGGTGATGGTAGGGGGTGCTGATGGAGTTGGCGAAGCGGCGGCTTCCACCACGGCAGCGGCCGGATCCGGGCCAGGTAGCGGACGGGCGCAGGCGGATAAGGATAGCACGGCCAAACCCAACAACCAGGCCAGGATGGTGGTGGGACTAAGTCGCATTGGTCTCATCGTCTTGCATCTCTTTCTTGAATTATTTCGATTGAGCCTGTTGATACTCCTATCTTACAGGGTGATTGTCTTTTTAACGTTACGGCGACCGTTACCAACTCATTCATAACCGGCAACTCTGTACTTGCTTTGCACGAAACCGTTCTCATACGCTTTCGTCTGAAGATGTTCGAGCTTGATGTCGTGATCTAATGACCCAAACAGCGGCAGACCGGTCCCAATCAGGATCGGTATTTGGGTGATCGTCATTTCGTGGATCAGCCCGGCGTTCAAGAACCCCTGAACGGTTTTGCCCCCATCGACATACACATGCCGAGTGTCTTTTTCAAGTAATCGCTGCATCAGTTCAGGAGGCGGGCCGGACATAATCTCTACATCTTCCGACAGCTTTTCCGGGATCTTCGGGGAGCCGCTGCTTAACACCACTACTTTCTTGCCGGTGTAGGGCCATTCTGGAAAGGTTAGAGCCAGTTCGTAGGTGTTTCTGCCCATCACCAGGGTATCGATGGAGTCAAAAAATTCCTGGTAGCCGTAATCTTCGCCCCCCTCCGTCTGTCCATCGCCCGTAAGCCAATCGATATCGCCATTCTGGCGGGCGATGAACCCATCCAAACTGGTCGCGATAAATACAGAGCATTTTATGACCATACATAACTCCTTTTTGTTGTCCCAGGGCAGTGAATTCAGCCGCCGCGTGGTAGTGGCGGACGGTGCTTGTTATCTGGCACGGTATTGCCGGTCCGGCTGTCGGAGAATGAAGCCCGCCTGGTCAAGCTGCTGGCCGAGCGGACGGCTTAATCTGGGAAGGGTTGGAGAATGGCTGGATGGGGTAATTTAGCGAGCAACCACCGAGGCTTGATACGCCGCCACTGCCTGGCGGGTGGAATATACCCCATAAAATGGACCTGAAGTATAGGCTCAAGCAGTAGAGGAGTCAAAAAGTATTGCACTTGGTCCTGGATTTCCTGACAATCTTGGAAGTGGGGCAAATTGTTGGATTAATTTGGTTTTTGTGTTAAAGTCGGGTAGGAGTTGGAGAACAGCAGGAGGCTATAGATGGATAAGAATACGCTTTGGAGAATTATCTCCGCAGATGAAACCCGTCTTTGACATGATGGAGATCATAGATTTAACCAAGTCTCTCGATGAAGATTTGTTCATCTACACAAGTGGCAGCTATTCCGACCCACCTCTTCAGATAGAAACCTGGTGTACAGTCCAGGAGCAGGGCTATAAGGTTTCCCGTTTAGCCATGGGAACTCAAACCGGCACCCACATTGATGCCCCAGCCCACTTTGTCACCGCCGGAGCGACACTCGAGGCGCTCCCCTTGCCAGCGCTGATCGGCCCATATCTATGGGTCAACCTCGACCACGTCACCCAAACTGAATTAAGCGAACTCAGAGCCAGTCATAACGGTGAGACTATTTTATTCCTGGCCTCAGCGGAGCAAACTGGGGTGGAAATATCCCAAGAGGTTTTTAACGCGTTATTGAATCTGCCCTGTCTGGTTTGGGTCATTGTCTACGGCGTGCGGGTTATTGGACGTGAAATGCTATATTTTCACCGGGCCTTAGCGGAAACGGGGAAATATTTGATCGAGGATGTCGATGAAACAATGGCCATGCGGGTAAAACCAGGTGGACAAATGATTGCTTTACCGCTTCGGCTCAGAGGCGTATCAGGATCGCCCTGCCGCGTGGTTGTGAGGCAAGAGAAATTCGTCGGTGAATATTAACTACGGCCCCCAATGCTCTGAGCGAGGCTTTTTGGGCTTCGGTCAGGCCGGGCGTTGGCAGATTAGGCGGCTTCCTCGGCCACACACGAGATGGCGAACCGGGCATCACCGTTATTTAGCCCTGGTATCTTGTTAATGAACAATCCAAACTTGTGGGTAATAGATAGATCATTGACAGGTTAGACGAGTCCCGCTACAATCTAACCGGCATAATTATCCAAGGAGGTTGTTGGCAGATTTATGACTCAAACTATAACAAGTCCACAGGCTAACCTTGCTTCTTCAGCCCTGGCCGAATTTTTGGCCGGGGCCAAAGATACTTTTCCATTGATTGTGGGAGCTATTCCTTTTGGCCTTATCTTCGGGACCCTGGCGGCGACCAGTGGCCTCTCGTTTGCGGCTGCGGCAGCCATGTCGGCCTTTGTATTTGCCGGGTCGGCCCAATTTATTGCGGTAGGGCTGGTGGCCGCCGGGACAGGCTGGCCTTTTATCGTGCTAACCACGTTTGTAGTCAATCTGCGTCACGCCCTCTATTCCGCAACCCTGGCCCCACACGTCAAGCACCTATCCCAACGTTGGCAAGTTCCGCTGGCCTTTTGGCTCACCGACGAGAGTTTTGTCGTCGCCGCCCAGCGCTACAACCAGACCGACCCTTCACCTTACAAACACTGGTACTACCTGGGTTCAGCCGTTTTTATGTATCTCAACTGGCAACTCTGCACCTGGCTGGGGTTGACCGTCGGCCAACTCATCCCGAATGCGGCTGCCTGGGGTTTAGATTTTGCCATGCCGGTCACCTTCATCGGGATGGTTGTACCTTACCTCAAAAACAGGCCCATGCTGGCTACAGTGGTTGTCTCTGGGCTGGTGGCCATGTTAGCTTACCCAATGCCCAACAAATTGGGCTTGATTTTGGCCGCAATCGCGGGCATCATTGCCGGTATACTGGTTGAAACACGGTGAGGGTTAGCTATATGAACGAATTATATCTTATAGCCGGTATGGTTCTCGTTACTTTTGTTATCCGTTACTCGATGTTTATCATCGCCGGGCGAGTTGAATTCCCCGATCGCCTGGTTAAGGCGTTGCGCTATGTGCCTCCGGCAGTGTTGACCGCCATCATTGTACCGGCGGTACTTATCCCTACCGGTGAAGGGGTCAATCTCAGCTACACCAATGCCGCCCTAATAGGAGCGCTGGTGGCCTTGGGGATAAGTTGGTTTAGCCAAAATCTCCTCTTAACCATTGTGGTGGGTATGCTGGCCTTTTGGGGCTGGCAAGGGTTAATGGGCTGGTGGCTGGGCTGAGCAGCGCCGCCCCGATTTTACTTGCCAACTTCCGGGGTAGGTTGTTCTGGGGTAGAGACGACAATCGGCGCCGGTGTGGTTAGAGGCTGATCCTGGGGTGGTTGGCTCGGTTGGAGCACGACAAAGCTGGTCGCCCCATCCTTAACTGTCACCGGTATGGTGAGTTGACGACCGTCGAAAAAAGTTTTTAGCAAATATTTCCCCACCGGCACATCGGCAAAGGTGAAGGTTTCAACATAATCATCGTCAGACTTGACCACGTTATCAGGGTACGTGAAAGTCTGCCGCCAAAAATTGCCCGGCTCATTGGCCCGGTGCAAGGTTACTAACTGCACCGGCACAAAGTAATTTTGATAATCCACCACCCGTCCGGCAATAACTCCGTAACCGGGATCGGAGCGCATCCACAAATCCGGGTTGCGGGCATCACTATAAGTCTTGCCCCCCAAACGTACCTCCAGGTGCAAATGCGGGCCAATCGCTACACCCAGTCCCCCCACCAGGGCAATCGGCTGGCCTGCTTTGACCGGCTGTCCCACCTTAACCAAAACTCGTGAAACGTGACCATACAGAGTATAGACAGGCTTATTTTCCCAAGGTTGAGTATGCTCAATCATAACCGCCTGGCCGTAGAACTCAGGCCAGGGGCCAAGCTTTGTCTGTGGCGTAGTATCCGGCCCGGCATGAACCACCGTACCATCGCCAACGGCGACAATGGGTTGCCCCTGGGCGCTCTGAATATCAATGCCGGAATGCCAGAAATATTGGCCCCGCCCATTGGTACCGTATGGATAATAAAAACTGCCCCAACTCTGATACGCCTCGGTGAAGGGCCGGGTAAACCAAAAGTGATCGGTTATTTCCAGATAATTAGGGAGATCGCCTGGAACGGGCAGGGTGCGGGGTACGGAAGTTGGAGTGGGCGTCGGTGGGCCGGCGGGAACAATAACCTCAGTTTGGGTTAAGCCAATCGTGTCGGTGAGGATCAGGGTATCGGTCAGGGGTAGCTCGGGTAAGATAACCTCCACCGACGCCGGCGTCTCAGTGACAGGCAGGGTTTCGGCGAGGGTGGGGGTAAACGTGGCTGTGGGCGGCTCAGGGGTGAAGGTTGGCGTACTGGTAGCCGTAGGCGTGGCGGTATCGGTGGGCAGGGGCGTGTGAGTCGGCGTGTGGGTCGAGGTGGGAGTACGGGTAGCTGTGTGGGTTGGCGATGGGGTTAAGGTAGCGGTCGCCTTGGGGGTGGGCGTTTTAGTAGCCGTAGGCGTGGCCACCAGGGCGCTGGCGGTGCTGGTCTGATTGAGACCAATAATGAGCACTGTCACAGCCGTCAAAATCAACCCTAAGGCTACACCGCCGATAATCCACCTGGTTTGCTTATCAAAGGAGGGGAATAGCAAAAAAATCTCCTAAACGTTAAACATTTAACGTTTCTACGGCGCCCAGTCGATATTTTCTTCAACCCAGCCCCGGCTGTTGGCTATATCTAACTGAACAATGCCATCTATTGAACCACCGATGGCAAAGAGCCGGCGAGGGTTGGAGCCATCCGGGTCCATATCCCAAATACTCCATTCACCATCACGATCGGCGGCAAAGGCAATCTTTTTACCATCCGGCGACCAGGTGGGCAATCCATCATTAGCCGGATCGGAAGTGAGGGCCGTGATGGGGCCGCCGTCAATACCTACCGTATAGATTTCCCAATTGCCACTGCGCTTTGACATAAAAACCACCGTCGAACCATCGGGAGAAATCTCCGGGCTGGTATCAGAGGGATGGTCGCTCAAAATGACCGGGTTGACGCCATCAAGATTACTGCGGATAACCCCGCATTTGCCCCCTAAACAACTGCTATAAACAAATTGCTGACCGTCGGGCGACCACTTGGCGGAGTAGCCTTGAATGGGGTAACCATCCCGGCGCATCACTTCGCCGACGCCATTGACCACCAGATAGATGGCCGGCTCTTTGCCACTTACGCGGGAATGAAACATGAGGCTTTTATCTCGGGGAGAAAACTGGGGACGGGCTGACTCAAAGAATTGGTTGACCAACCAGGCGTCGCCGCCGCTCAAAGGCCGAGCAAAAAGTCCGCGCCGGTCGCCTTGCCAGGAGCGATAAACGAAATCAATGCCGTCAGTGCTAAGGGCTGGCTGGCTGGCGTTTTGTTGCACGAGTTTCTTGTTACTCCCATCGCTGGCGTTGGCGATGTAAATATCATACATGCCGCGCGCCGGGTCATATACCGGGAAGACAATCTGACCAGTGACTTCTTTCTCGCCACGAGCCAGGGGCTGGTCACGAGAAGCATATTCGGGTAACGGGATCGGGGTGGCGGTTGGCTCGTTGGTTGGGGTGATGGTAGGCGTCGTGGTTGGGGTGACAGTGGGTTCGGTGGTAGCCTGCTTTTCTTCAACCGTTGCCTCTGCTGTAACCGTAGCCGCAGCGATGACTTCGGGAGTAGGGGTGGCTGGAATGGGGGTGGATGTGGTCGGAAGGGTTGGCGTGGCCGGCGGAGCAATCTTGGGACGGGTGGCCGTCGGCAGCAGGGTAAGCTCTTGCTGTGGCGAAGCCCACAACTTCAGGTTGTCATAGCTAACCCAGATGTGCGGATCACTAAAGGTACCCGCAAAGAAACCAAAGTTACCGTGCGTCAGCGAGTCATCTGTCACCGAGGCTAACTGCTGGCCGTTGGCCGAAACCGTAATTTGAGGACCAAAAGCCGAAACCTTCAGGATATTGGCCGCCGCCTTCCCTTGATTAATCGCCGGGGATGCGGTCCAGTCAACCAGCGTCACCCATTGCCCCTTGACAAATTTACTGAGCAGATAGTAACCATCACCAGAAATATCGAAGCGATAGAAGTTTTCGCGGTCGAGGAAGCGAAAGAGCAGGCCGTAACCATTGCTCGGCGCTCCGTCTTCCAGTTTGGCTTCGACTTCGACTTCAAAGTTATCCACATCGCGGTTGGCCAAACCCCAGGCCACCAAATTGCTGGCAATGATTTCGATCTGATAGCGATTATTGCCATACTGCTTGGTGGTATGAGCGTCGAAAGCATCATCCCAACCACTGGAGGAGTCCTGAAAATCGTCTTCATAGATCAAGGCTAGATCGGCCGGTTGACCGGCCGACTCACCCGCCAAACTGGCAATAGGGGAGGCCTCAATGTTCACTACGTCCTCGGTAGAGGGTCGCCTCATCATAAAAAAGACGATAATTGCTGCCGCCAACAGGAGTAAGATGATAAAGCCGCCCGCTATCCAGGCCAGGCGAGAGGGCATACCTGAGCCAATTCTGGCTGGCGCAGCGGATGGAATCGGGGCGGCGGGGGCTACGGGAGCGACTTTGGCCGGAGAGGCTTTAATATCCGCCTGACCCGGCATTTTCATAATCAATTCTGTTTCCCCCAGGCCGATTCGATCACCGGCTTGGAGGACAACCGGCTCAGTAACGGCAACCCCATTCAGGTAAGTTTGATTCGAACTGCCCAAATCGGTCAGCAGCCACTGGTCGCCTGCTAATGTAATCTGCGCATGATAGCGAGAGACTCGAGGGTCAAGAACAATAATATCGTTATCCTGCTCCCGGCCTATCCGGGTGGTGAACTTGACTCGGTAAGTTTCACCTACATTTTCCCCACGCACAACTTCCAGCCGCGGCGCCATCGATGGTCCAACCTGGGTGACGGCGCCATGTTCTTTTTCATCCATAACCTCTTCAATCCTCGCTTACCGGAGATTAGACACTTCGCAGGAAATTTTTTATGTAAAGTGTCAACTCTCCAATCTCATAATAAGTGTGGGCACAAAAATCCAAAACCCAATTATAGCAGAGGCTCACAGGAGCGTCAAAGATTACGTAAAATGGCTCGCGCGAGACTTTATTAACATCCGCCATTCACCTTTGTGGACCAATTCATCCCGTTGATTGACCACCCGCGCCTGGAAAGTGACGATGCCGCCGCCCAACGAGGGCATAGGCTTGGTTTCGGTGGCTTTGATCTGCACCTGGATGGTATCCCCAATAAAAACGGGTTTGGTGAATTTCCAGCTCAACTCCCGAAAAGCCAGGGTCGTACCGTCGATAAAGCCTTGCTGCACGGCCAGGCCGCTGGCGATCGAGGCGACGAGCATTCCGTGAGCGATGCGCTGTCCATAGGGGGTCTGTTTGGCGCTCTCGGCGTCGGTATGAATAAAGTTGAAGTCGCCAGACAGACCGGCAAAATTGACCACATCGGCTTCGGTGATGGTGCGGGCAGCGGTCAGAATCTCCAGACCAGGCTCAAATTCTTCAAAATGCATGCCACGGGGGGAAGTTTTCACAGAGCGTCTCCAATTAGAAATAACTAAATCAACAAATTATCATACAACAGGTCAAGGCTCAAATCGGTGCGAACCGTATCACTGCAGGCCAGGGTCAGGGCGGCGGCGCTGGCCCCCAGGCGAACCGACTCGTCCAGGGGGATATTATTAAGCAGGCCAAAGACGACGGCAGCCGTTAACGCATCACCGGCTCCGGAAGGATCGAAGATTTCTGTAGCGATGGCGGGGATGTGCCCACTGGCTCTGGCCGAGGCATACACCACACCCGCTTCGGCCAGGGTGATGATGACGACTTTCACCCCGGCATTGACCAGGGCGCGCGCTACGGTAATGGCCTCATTTTCATGTTTGATGGACTTACCCGATAAAATCTCGGCTTCAAACACATTAGGCACGATCATAAACAGATTGGGCAGGTGAGGTTTTAGGCGCGAGGTCAGGATGTTCGAGGTGGGATCGGCGCAAAGACGCACCCCGTACCGGTTAGCGACCTTGACCAGCGAGTCAATGGTCGCTTCAGGCAGATTGGCGTCAAAAACAACCATCGCCGCGTTTTTAATCAAACCGCGCCGTCGATTAATCACCTGGGGGGTCAGCAGGGTCAATATCTCCATATCGTCGACCGACATGACCAAACTGCCTCTTTCATCCAACAGGGCGATGTAAGCCGAAGTATGATAATCGGCAGAAACGATGACGTAATCCGTGTTGATACCCGCCTCGGCGGCGTTGGCCCGGATACGTTTACCGGAACCACCCGGGCCAATAGCCGAGAGCAGCACGGCTTCGATGCCCAGCCGGGCCAAGTTCTCGGCGACGTTACGGGCTACCCCGCCGACAGAAACACGGATCATACCTGGGATACTGCTGCCCAGGGTAAAGGGAGCCAGAGCCTTACCCTTTGAGTCGATGCCAGCGGCGCCAACGACCAGCACATACGGTTGGTTTGGAGTTCCCTCGGCCATATTCTCCCCCTCAAGAATTTGTAGCACACTATACCACACTCCTAACCTTATTTCAAAAAAGGTGTTATAATAGGGTTACGAGCGCGTCCCGCCCCAACAGTAACATCAAACGCGGATGTTTTGAAGTGATGGTCCGTATTGCCTGAATTAATAGTTACTCCTTTTCAATTGACTGACAAGCCGCAATTAATTGAGGTCATTAACAATGTCTGCGCTGATACTCCCTGGATGCAGACCCGGCGCTTTGAGCCGACGCCGGCATGGCAGCATGCCCTGGAGCAGGCGAGTTGTCCTCATCATCTACTGGCGCTGGCTAAAGTCGAGGGGCAGGTAATTGGCTGGTGCCGGTTATTTCCGGTAGTCCAGGGCCAACCTGATCCCATTGAGTTGGGGATAGGAGTGCTTCAAGCACACCGGCGGCAGGGTGTGGGTATGGCGATGCTGGGGTATGTGATGGGATGGGCCAGAGCGAAGGCTGCTGAAATAACCTTGACGACTCATAAAGAAAATGGACCGGCTATTGGCCTTTTCAGAAAGTTTGGGTTTGTAGAGAACGCTAAGAACAACCACTGTTTGCGGATGAATCTAGCTAGATAGAAGGTACCTGAGAAAAACAGGCATCTGACTGAACAAGGGATGGTTCTTTAGGAATTCCCGTGGAGATCTCAAGATTACCACCTTTGCAGCCTGGCTAAAGATATAGATGTCCAGAAAAGTTTTTTCCAACCATTTTGGGCCGGGATTTGGAGAT
>CAZUNT010000236.1:0-10961 GCA_964622215.1 uncultured Caldilineaceae bacterium | reverse complement strand
TGCAACACACCCCCTAAACTATTCAGCACCATCGCTTGCCCTCGCTCGTCTCCCAATTTCACTAACAAGTCGTAGCTATGTTGAAGGGTAACTATTGCTTCATCAAAGCGACCTTGTCGCTGCAACACACCCCCTAAACTATTCAACACCATCGCTTGCCCTCGCTCGTCTCCCAGTGTTACTCGTAACTCATAGTCACGCCGAAAGCTATCAAGAGCTTCATCAAAACAACCCAGTTGTTCATACACCTCCCCCAACCTGTTCAGAACCATTGTCTGTCCCTGTTGATTTCCCAATACTACTTGTATTTCATAACTGCGTTGGAGGACATCAATAGCTTCTTCATAGCGGCCCAATCGTTGATATACACTCGCCAGGCTGTTCAAAACCATCGCTACACCACGTTTGTCATCCAATTCCTCTACAAGTCCATGACTGCGTTGGAGAACATCAAGAGCTTCTTCAAAGCGCCCCAACTGTTGGTACACACCCCCCAAACGGTTCAACACCATTGCCAAGCCACGTTGGTTGCCATATTTTTCATCAATCGTAGCACTACGCTGGAGAACATCAAGAGCTTCTTCAAAACGACCCAGTTGTTCATACACCTCTCTCAGCCTATTCAGCGCTATTAACTGCTCACGTTGGTTACCCGATACTACCTGCAAGTCATAGTTTCGTTGGAGGACATCAATAGCTTCTTCATAGCGGCCCAATCGTTGATATACACTCGCCAGGCTGTTCAAAACCATCGCTACACCACGTTTGTCATCCAATTCCTCTACAAGTCCATGACTGCGTTGGAGAACATCAAGAGCTTCTTCAAAGCGCCCCAACTGTTGGTACACACCCCCCAAACGGTTCAACACCATTGCCAAGCCACGTTGGTTGCCATATTTTTCATCAATCGTAGCACTACGCTGGAGAACATCAAGAGCTTCTTCAAAACGACCCAGCCGTTGATACACACCTCCTAAACTGTGCAGCACCATCGCCTGTCCTGGGGGGCCTTCCAAGATGATCGATAAGTTATAACTACGTTGGAGAATATCAAGAGCTTCTTCAAGGCGGCCATTTTGTTGATACACACTCCCCAAGCTGGTCAGCACTATGGCTTGCCCACGTGGATTATCCAAAATTCCAAATAATTCATAACTGCGCTGAAGCGCATCTATTGCTTCAGTAAAACATCTCTGCCGCTGGTATATTCCGCCCAACGTGTTAAGCCATGTAGCCCGACTGTACTGCTGTACACGTATTGGCTCCACGCTATCTATAATTTCGGCTACGGGGCTTAGAGCCGCCTCCGCTGCTATCCAATCACCTCGCAAAGAGCAATATTTAGCCAGTTGAATTCTAAATTGAATCACCTCGGCCCAGTCCTGAAGTCGCTCGGCCAGGACAAGAAAGTTGGTTATCAGTTTCTCAGCCCAATGCCAATAGCCGTACCTTTGGAAGAACGGCTGAAGGCGAATGGCAAACTCATAATCAGGTGTATCGTGATGCTGCAACCACTCGGCGGCTAAAATTATGTCGTCCAGGTCGGCGGCAATGAGGGGGGCCAAGTTGGGGTCGGTGATATTTTCGGTCTTGATCAGGTTGATAAAATATTGAGCGTGTCGCTCAACCGCAGGGGTATAAAGATTACGCTCCAACGCCAGTTCCCGGGCAAAAAGACGTAAAAGAGGATGAAAAATAAACCGGCTTATATCAGCCTGGGTGTGATTGAGCAAGGACAGTTGTTCCAGGTAATCAAGATATTCTACCGCAGTAGAAGCATCCGTGTCTGTGACAGCGGCAGCAGTTTGCGGAGAAAAACCGCTTTCGGCGCAAACTGACAGGCAGGTAAAGAAATTGATGATCTCTTCCGCCCCCTCCTCGGCCAACAGGTCAATACTTTTATTAAAAGAGGTGCGGATATTGAGATGCGGGTCACGGCGAATTTGGAGCTTAATCAGGCGGGTGCGTTCTTCCTGTAAAGCGGCCGCATAATCGGCCAGCTTTAGGCCGGGACGCATTTTTAGGCTCTTGCCTACGATCTCCAGAGCCAGAGGGAGATTACCCACCAGGCCAATAATTTTACAGGCCGGTTCCGGTTCAGCGGTGAAACGCACTTCGCCAACAAATTTTTTCAACAATAACAGAGCGTCCGGGTCCGGCAGAGGAGGCAGATCGATGACGCCGTCGTCAGGAATATCCAACTGGATAGGCAAGCCCCGATCACGGGTGGTGATAATGATGGCACACCGTCGGCTGTCGGGCAGCACGCTGCGGATATGAACATTGTCCGCATTATCAAAGATGAGGAGAACGCGGCGATGGGCAAAAACAGCTTGCATGAGGGTGGCGGCATCACGCTCGTCATCCTCGTCAATTTCCTCTCCGATACTGGTCGCAAAAGCTCGGGCGATTGTGTCCGGGTCTTTACCGTCTACGCGCAGACCAATCACCCCCTCAGGAAATTTATCCCGGTGTAAGGCCGCAAAGTGGCACGCCAACGCCGATTTTCCAATCCCACCTGTCCCGGCCAGGCCCACGATGCTCGTCACCTTCACCCCACCCGGTTCAAGGAGAAGTGCTTCTAAACGGGCTAACTCATCACTGCGGCCGGTAAAGGTGGGCACATCATGCTGAGGTAAAATAAAGGGAGGTTCTAACCCCCTGTTTTTTCCCCGCTCCCAGCGCTGCAAGCTGGCCAGGATTTTCACCGCCAGGTCCTCCGGGGTGGTAAAGGTGGCGCGGACGAGCGTCTTTTCAATCCCGGCTTTAAAAGCGCGCAGCCGCCGCGCTCCGATACCCTGTTCCCGGTGTTCTACAGGCCAAGCGTACGTCTCGTCAACCAAAAAACAGAAACAGGGTTTATTTAATCTTCGCGCCTCGATAAACTCCTGCTCGGTGATAGAAACCTCTAAGCCGTCCGGGATATAGCCATAACGCCAGGCATAAATGCCGACAAATAGATCTGCCTCGGCTACTTCTTGGAGGCAGACAGTGGTGGCATCGTCCGGGTGAGCCCCAAAGTTGGCCATATCAAGGGGATGAAATTCGGCGTCGAGCAGGGCCTTGGCCACCGCCGCCCGGTGCTGTTGTAAGTCGCGGGAGGTACTGGAAACGAAAACTTTTGCCATGAGAGGATTATTCCTTTTGGCTCAACATAGGTTTCAAGGAGCTACCGCTACGAGCACGAGGCTGAAGCCTGTCGTGCTGAGAGAGCGAAGCCCGATTGGGCTAAAATTAGTCTTTTTTAGGGCGTTTTAACGTCCTTTGCCCTTTCAGCCCGATGCTTCAGCGTCGGGCTATGGGTGGCGATAAGTCAAGTCCTTGAAACCCATAAAGGGCCTTCCTTATTAACTGGTAGAGTAATCAGACGGTCCGCCAACCTCTGGCCTGGCGCTCGTCCAGGCGCAGCCCCAAATCACAAGCCAGTTGCACCGCTGCTTCGTACTCTTTGGGCGTGAGGCGGCGATTGATTTCGCTATATTTTGCGGCGCTGACTTTGCCCGCCGGGTAATATTGGGCCATCACATTGACGTAAGTATCGGGGCCAAGCTCTTCGGCCAGAAAGTGGAGGATACGCCGGGTTTCGTCGAGGCAGCCGGGCATAACCAGGTGGCGCACCAGCACCCCGCGTTTGGCTAACCCTCGCTCGTCAAACTTGAGCGGGCCGACCTGGCGATGCATCTCCTTGATCGCTTGACCGGCGGCAGCGGCGTAATCTTTGGCCTTGAGATAACGCAGCGACAGGGCCGCGTCCCAGAACTTAAAATCGGGCATGTAGATGTCCACCACCCCGTCGAGCAGGCGTAAACTCTCCATTGAATCATAGGCTGAGGTATTGTAGACCAGCGGCAGACGCAGGCCCGCTGCCACCGCCACGGCCAGCGCCTCCAGTACCTGGGGCACGACGTGCTCCGGGGTAACAAAGTTGATGTTGTGGCAGCCCCGGTCCTGCAATTCGAGCATCATCGCGGCTAATTCAGCCGGGCCGGTTTCCGGGCTGTGTCCAAACTGGCTAATGTCGGCGTTCTGGCAAAAAACACACCGTAAATTACACATGCCGAAAAAAATCGTGCCGCTGCCGTTCCAGCCGCGCAGGCAATCTTCTTCGCCCAGGTGGGGAAAATAACTGGACACCTGGGCCAAGCGCCCGGTTTTGCAAGCCGCCGTCTTGTCCTCCCAGCGGTTGACCCTACAATTGTGGGGGCAAACAGTACATTCCTTTAACCCAACCAGGGCCGTTTCGGCTCGCCGGCGCAGTTCGCCGCGGCGATGCAGGGCCAGGTAGGCCGGCTCAAAATCAGCCGCTTTGACGAAGTATTTAGGAGACGAACTCAAGAAGGCCATCTTCCACCCAATCGGTTACATTTTGCCAATCTAATAATTTGGGAGTAGAAAAGAGATGAGAATTTTCTTACGACGTAACTACTCAGCCGACCCTATGTCTCAATAACCCTGACCGCAGACCGCAGACTGCCGACCGCTATAATTCGTTCTGTAACCCGTCTTTTCGGCGGTCAGCGGTCAACGGTCGGCGGTCAGGAATACTCAATTTGGGGTAGCCTGAGTAGTTACCTTACGACTAACCTTTCGACGATCTGTAACAAGTATACCAATCTAATTTAGGCCCGTCAATGGGTGGATTAACTTCACGTTGAGGATTAAATAATGCCGGAAAAACTCAAAGACATCTTCTTTGCCAACGCATTTATCGAGCAATTGGGCCATGCCGTCCGCCAAGCTTATCCCGATTTTGATCAGGAGAAGTTCACCCGCCTGGTCTACGATGATACCTGGGCGGCCAAAGAACTTAAAGAGAAAATGCATCATGTGACGCGCTGCCTGCGGGCCACTTTGCCGCATGACTATCCGAAGGCCCTGGAGATTCTGGTCAAAGTCGCCCCTGCCTTTAGTGGCTTTGATTCGCTGGTCTTTTCGGACTATGTGGAATGTTACGGCCTGGACGAGTGGGACTTATCCATGCCGGCCCTGGCCCTGTTCACCCAACAATGTACTTCCGAATACGCGGTTCGCCCCTTTTTAGCCAAAGACCCGGAACGAGCGATGGCCTACATGTCTACCTGGGCTGAGGATAAAAACCCTCATCTCCGCCGCCTGGCCAGTGAAGGCTGCCGCCCCCGCCTGCCCTGGGGGATGGCTTTGCCGGCCTTCAAAAAAGACCCCAGCCTCATCTTGCCGATTTTAGAAAAACTCAAGGCCGACGAATCGGACTACGTGCGGAAAAGTGTGGCCAACAATTTGAACGACATTTCTAAAGACCACCCCGACCTGATGTTGGATATCTGCGAACGCTGGTATGGCGCTAACAAAAATACGGATTGGATTGTCAAACACGCCTGCCGGGGTTTGTTGAAGGCCGGCCACGAGCGGGCGCTGCGGCTGTTTGGTTTCGCCGGCCGAACAGCTCTTAGCGTGGCCAATCTGACCCTCGATAAACAAGCTCTTTCCATTGGCGAAGCGCTGCGCTTTACCTTTGAACTGAAAGTCGAAACCGAAGCGCCCCACCAGGTTCGCCTGGAGTACAAGGTTTACTATGTCAAAGCCAACGGCAAATCAGCGCCCAAAGTTTTTCAAATCAGGGAAGGTCTCTTTGATCCGGGGAGCCATTTGATCTCCAGGAAACATTCTTTTGAGGATCGTTCGACGCGCAAACATTATCCGGGAGCGCATCAAATCGCACTTATTGTCAACGGGGTTGAGATGGCGACAGCATCCTTTAATTTGGGGTAACTACTTCTACAATGTCACATTTATTATGTTAAACCCTTGACCCTCATAACTCGCCTTTTTCCGGCTCCCGCCCGGCGATAAATCGCCGCGCTCTCAAACTGCGCCCCATCACTGGGGCTAGACCCTTCAAACAGGTTAGTCCGATTGATCGGACGCGGTTAAATAGCCCTGCGATTCATCGCGGGGCGGCCTATATAGGCAAATGAGAGTTAGATGGAGTAGAACATTTGTCTAATGTGACATTGTAGAAGTAGTTACGATTTGGATTAATCCGCTAGCCTGATCGGAATAAGGCCAGGCTGGCCGTATGGCCGTAAAGCATTTGATCTTCCATCGCTACTCCTTCAACCACCGCTCAAACCATTCAAACGCCTCGGCCTGCATGGCCCGGTCGAATTTATGGGGACCGGGGTAAAACGTACAACGATAACGGTCTGCGGCCCCGGCCTTGTCATAAATCTCCTGTAAGATGGCCGCCGCCCGTTCCATTTCGGGCAAGGTGAACAGTTCATCCTCACGGTCATTGAGCACCAGGGTAGGCCGAGGGACCCGCAGGCCCAAGATTTCGGGGTAGTCCAGGTCGCGAGGCAGGAGAGGTACGTAAATCATCCAGGTATGGGTGTAACTTTTGTACAGCAAGTAATCCCGCCAGGTGGTCATCATCCCCACACAAACCGCGCAGCGGATGCGCGGGTCTATGCCACCGAGGAAGACCGTCCGCAGGCCACCTCCCGACAACCCGGCGCAGCCTACTCGGGCCGAGTCGACCTCCTCTCGGCCGCACAGTACATCCAAAGCCTTTTGATCTTCGGCCAGAAAGACGCCCGGCCAGGTTGTCCCGGCGCAAAAGAGGGATTTGGCCATAATCGACTCGTGTCCTCTGGCCCAATCATTGTAGCCAAAAATGTTGGCCAGCTTTGAGTCCGAGCCGGTCAATTTAAACCGGATCTCTTCGGGCACATCTTCCAACAGGACTCGCCGGCTGGCAAAGGCGAAAGCATCAGGAACGAGCACAGCATAGCCGCGTTTGGCCAGCTCATTGGCCCAGGCCACCCCGCCGTAATACTCGGCCTGATGTTCCCTCATCAACGGGTGCAACTCCGGGCCGGTGCGGGCAATCTTTTGCCGGCCAAAACATTTATTGGCGGCGTGATCGTGCAGGGCCAAGAGGCCGGGTAATTTGCCAGTCGCTCCGGCCGGCTTTAAGAAGATTGCCTGGGTGGGCGGGCCGTAGGGGAGCTGCCAGGAAAGTTCTTCAATGTGCAGGCCATCATAAACAGATTGTCGCCGGATAGTGACGGCCGGGGCGCCGCCGGTATCGGGCGACGCCAGCAGGTCGAGCAAGCGCTGCCGAGCCAGGGGACGCCATGACTCCACATCGGTCCATTCGGTTCGCCGGAAGGAGAGGGCAGCCGGATCATCCCGCATCAGGGAAGTCGCCCAGGGGCCATAAGCTCCGAGCATATTGGGTTGCATAGGTTAATCAGCCTTACTTATCACCGATGTAAGCCATCACGTCAATTTCGACCAAGACATCCAGCAGGAGTTGGCTGCCCACAGTAGTCCGGGTTGGTTTGGGGTCAGGGAAGTAACTGGCATAGACTTTATTATAACGCTCAAACAGACTGAGATCGCTCAGGTGAGCCGTCACCTTGACCACATCGGCCATGCCGGCTCCGCCAGCTTCCAGGATGCCTTTAATATTTTCGAGCGTTCGGGCTGTCTGCTCCTCGATGGTCTCGCCGACGATCTGCTTCGTCTCCGGGTCGAGCGGCCCCTGCCCGGACACAAAAACGAAATCGCCAACCCGCAAGCCTTGCGAGTAAGGCCCAATAGGCGAAGCGCCTTTTTGAGTGGTGATTTGTTGTTTTGGCATGGAGTATCCCCTTTCAACGGCCAATAATATAATTTTCGAGTTGGGCAATCATAAATTCCTGCTCGGAGATGACGGCTTTGACCACATCGCCGATGGAGATGACCCCCACCAACCGGCCGGCCTCCAATACGGGTAGGTGCCGGATGTGCTTATCGGTCATCAAAGCCATACATTCTTCAACGCTCTGTTCCGGGCGAATGTAGACCACTTTGGAAGTCATAATCTCTCTAACCGGAGTGGTTCGGTCTGATTTGCCTTGCAGGCTGACTTTGCGGGCGTAATCCCGCTCGGAGATAATGCCGACCACCTGGTCGGCTTCGATGACGACCAAGGCCCCCACTCCTTTTTCGGCCATCAGTTTCAGCGCCTCGTAGACCATTGCCTCCGGGCCAATAGACCAAACCTGGCGGCCTTTGTTTTGCAAAAGTTGTCCGACGATTTTCATCATTTAATTTCCTTCTGAGTTTTGTTGGGAGGGATTGTTGGGGTAGTATATCATAGATAAGGCCAGGTGACAACCGATGTAAATTCGGAGGTTGTCAATTGGGTCAAATTATGTTATCATACTGGCAATGAAAAAGTTCCGCGATCGTAGGAAGGGCGGGGCTTTAGCCCGGATCAGGTGGACGCGCACCCAGCCCGGTTTGTTTAGTGTATGGCAGTTTGCGCCGCCTACTCAAAGGGCGGCATTTTTTGTTTCAGGAAAGGACCTAAAAATGTTTGACCAGTGGCTAGATACTCACCAAGAGGCCATCCTCAAGGCTTTAATTGCCTGGCGGCGAAGTCAAAATGATACCCGGCCTGACGATTTCATCCGCACGGGAGCCGAGATTGCGCTTAAACTGCTAGGACAATCATTACGAGGGGAAGTCAATTGGGAAGAAGCGAGTAGAGTGGGTACAGAACAGGGCCTGGCCAGGGGGATACCTTTACCGGCCTTGGCCGAGTCCTCGTATGGGATCTATAAAGCCATCAGCCAGGTTTTGCGAGACGAGCGGCCGGAGCACTGGGCTGAATGGTTGGATACCTTGGGTGACCATATGCTGCTTGCCGGTCAGGTCGTAACCCAAGTGTTGGAAGCCAAGCTGGAAGAGCTGGTGCTTCAACGCACTCAAGAGATGACCCTCTTCAAAACGATGGCCGATAACTCCACGGATGCAATTGTAATGACCAATCCGGAGACCCATCATTTTACTTACGCCAACCGGGCGGCTCACGAGATGTATGGCTACGATTATGACCGGCAAGAACTGGTGGGAATGGCTCTTGCGTACAAGGTTTGGTGTGAAGAAGACATCCCTTTTTTGACCGAAACGATAAGCCCCCAGATTATGGCGGGAGGTTGGAAGGGAGAAGTACGGCAAAAACGGAAGGATGGCGCCATTTTTGAGGCCAGTGACGCGATATTTCCTTTGCATGACAACACCGGCAAACTTGTCGGTATCGCGGGAATGATCCGCGATATTACCGAGCGCAAACAGGCCGAAGCTGAACGAGAACGGTTACAACAAGAAATCATCGAAGCCCAACAGCGGGCCATCGCCGAACTCTCCACTCCGGTCATCCCGATCATGGATCGGATTATCGTGATGCCGCTGATTGGCAGTATCGACAGCCTGCGGGCCAGGGATATCACCCGCTCCTTGCTGGCCGGGATCAGCCAGTACCGGGCCAAAGTGGTCATTTTGGATGTGACCGGGGTGAGCCTTATGGATACCGGCATAGTTAACCATCTCAACAAGACCATCCAGGCGGCCCGGCTGAAAGGGGCACGGACCATCCTCACCGGTTTGTCAGATGCCGTAGCCGAGTCTGTGGTGGATTTGGGCATTGATTGGAGCGGCCTGACCACCCTGAGCGATTTGCAGACCGGGCTGCTGGCTGCCCTGGACAGCCTGGGGGTAAGGTTGACGCGGTAACACCAGCGTCCAGATAAATAAACCGAAAGGGTCAAAACGTGGTTAAGGGGCTGAAGAGGGACAACTTTACCCCAACCCGGTTTGTTTCGTGCCTGGTAAGATATTTGCGCCGCCTGGTCAAAGGGCGGCGTTCTTTGCTTCAGGAAAGGACCTAAAAATGTTTGACCAATGGATCGAGGCCCACCAGGATGCCATCTGCCGGGCTTCAATTGCCTGGCGGAGAAAACAAAATGATACTACCTCTGATGAGTTCATCCGCACAGGAGCCGAGATTGCACTTAAGCTGCTGGGACAAACGTTACGGGGGGAAGTCAATTGGGAACAAGCCAGTAGAGCCGGCACCGAACATGGCCTGGTCAGGGGGATAACGGTCAAAACCCTGGCCGAGTCCTCGTATGGGATATATAAAGCCATCGGTGAGGTTTTGCTGAACGAGCGGCCGGAGCACTGGGCGGAATGGTTGGAAACATTAAGTGACCATATGCTGATTGCCGCCCAGGTTGTAACCCAGGTATTGGAAGTCACGCTGGAAGAGCAGGTGCTCCAACGCACCCAGGAGGTGGCCCTCTTCAAAACGATGACCGACAATTCCACGGAGGCGATCCTCATCGCCGGCCCGGAAACCGGTGGTGTTACCTACGCCAACCGGGCGGCTCACGAGATGTATGGCTACGACTATGACCGGCAAGAACTGGCGGGAATTACGCTTGGATACAAGGTTTTTTGTGAAGAAGACTTCCCTTTTGTGACCGAAACGATATACCCCCAGGTTTTGGCGGGGGGTTGGCAGGGCGAAGTCCGGCAAAAACGTAAGGACGGCGCCATTTTTGAGGCCAGTGAGGTGATCTTCCCCTTACATGACGACAGCGGAAAACTTATCGCTATAGCGGGAATGGCCCGCGACATTACCGAGCACAAACAAGCCGAGAAAGAGTTGGCCGAGACCAAGGCCCTATTGGAAGCGGTGGTGGACCAATCGCCCGTACCCATCGTCGTCATCGGCGCGCCCGATATGGTTCTCCGCATGGAAAACCCGGCCGCCCTCAAGCATTTGGGGATTGAGGATGAAGCGAGTAAGGTGGGGCGCTCTTTGTCCGAGATTAAGCCAACCTGGCAAATTTTCGATGTCAACGGTAACCCGGTCAGTCACACCGAATCCCCCCTGGCTAAAGCGGCGCAGGGCGTTGGGCTTCACGGCGTCGAATATATGATCAAACGTAAAGACGGCACTATTCGCTGGAATATGATGGAAAGCGTGCCTATTTACAATAGAGAAGGCCGGCGGATCGCCGGGATGATTATCTTCCCCGACATCACCGACCGCAAGCGGGCGGAGGAGGAGAAAGACAGGCTCCAGGCTCAGTTGCTGCAAGCCCAGAAGATGGAGTCGGTCGGCCGGCTGGCCGGCGGGGTCGCCC
>CAZUNT010000235.1:0-10970 GCA_964622215.1 uncultured Caldilineaceae bacterium | reverse complement strand
TGCTTTTTAGATAGGAGCGGAATGAATTCCGCACTCCTCATTACCGGATTATTTTTTTAAAGACTATCGGTCTGCTACCCTATTAACGTGGACTCAAGTCCGTACCCCAGTCTTTATTTTATAGGAGGGTATAACCCATATGCAGCGGAACTTTAAGGCTGAACAACATTGCCGAGTTATCGCCGCCTATGAAACGGCCTACCCTGATCCGCTGACCCTCCGGGCCGGAGAGGAAGTGAGCATTGGTCAAAATGACACCCGGCGTGACATAAAAACCCTTTCCTGTTGTAGATTGATGAATAGGCTTACCTACGAATCCACTTAAGAGGACCGCCGACCGCCGACGGCTGAGAGCGCTTCGCCTCCCCCTGGGGGACCACTGCAGATACCGGCTTTTTCGGCGGTCTACGGTCAACCGTCAGCCGTCGATTTTGCCGGCCACAATCGTCGTATCATCTGCCAGCAGTTGGCCGCCGGTGAACTCTTGCAGCCGGCGGCGCAATTCGCGGATCAACTCGGCGGCCGGTAAAGTGGCCTCTTGTCGCACCACCTCGGCCAGCCGCTCCATACCAAACTGCTCTTCGGTGGGGTTCTCTGCCTCGGTGACGCCGTCGGTGTAAAGCAGCAGCACATCGTCGGGCGACAACTTAACCGTTTCAGCCTTAAATTGAGCCTCTTCCACCAATCCAACAGCGGGGCCGGTGGGCCGCAGCCAGGTGATCGGCTCCCGGCCGTTAGCCTGAGGGCGATATAAGAGGGGCGGATTGTGTCCGGCATTGCAGTAGGTCAGGGTGCGGGTGGGCGGGTCGAAGCGCCCCAGGAAGAGGGTCACAAACGTGGTCAGGTGGATATTGTGCAAAAACATGCTGTTTAGTCGTTTAACCACTTCCGCCGGGGAATCATGTTCCGGAGCCAGAGTACGCAGCGCAGACTGCAAACTGGCCACCAACAGGCTGGCCGACATTCCTTTACCTGCCACATCGCCTATAACCAGCCCGGGCGCCTGGTTGCGGAAATCAAAGAAGTCAAAGTAGTCGCCCCCGACATAGTGAGCCGGCCGGCTGAAGGCAGCCAGTTCCACGCCGGGGATATCGGGTGTCTGTTGGGGCAAAAGAGCTTGCTGGATTTTCTGGGATAGTTCCAACTCATCTTCTAAGCGGTTTCTTTCTTCTTCGGATAGGTGATCAAGGCAGACGCAGGCGGTATAATCCATTTCCAGTTGACTGGGTTCGATATCATCGTGGCAAACCACACACAGGCACAACGTTTGATCCTCTGTTTTGGCGATGGCTGTCTCCAGCACTTGCAGGTGAGCGTGCATGGCCTGTTCTTCAGCCGGCCCCAAACGGATTTGTTTTTTCCAGGCCGGAGTCTGCTGAAGCCAATTCAGCAAATTCTGGCGCTTCTCTTGCAAGTTTACTCGAACGCGATCAAAAAAGTTGGTTTCCATATCCAATTCTCTCCAAAAGACGACCGTCGAAAAAACAAGCTAATACATCTGCCTTTACTTCAAAGCCGCACCCGCATTGGCCGGCGGAAGAAAATATCCCCTTGCGTACCGACATTGACCTCTTTGGCCGACTGGGGCCACCGGCCAGGGATAATCTGATTACACTTGGGGCAGTGGCCTTCGTCGGTCAAATGATAACCCAGGATGACGTAGCCATACCGTTCGATCAACAAAGTCTGGCAGTGAGGGCAGTAGGTATTCTCCCAATTGCCCACCTCGCCGGGGCGATTGCCGGCGTAGATAAAGTGCAGCCCGGCCTCGGCTCCAATCTCGGCGGCGCGGATGAGGGCCGCGGCGGTGGTGTTATCCGGGTCGGTCATCTTGTAATCTTTGTGAAAAGCCGTTACGTGCCAGGGAATATCCGGCCCAACCCCGGCAATGAAACGAGCCGTTTCCCATAACTCCTCGTTGGAGTCGTTGAAGCCGGGTATGACCAGGGTCAGCACCTCCAGCCAGAAGCCGCGCCGATGCAATTCTTCAATCGTCCACAACACATGCTTAACCTGCCCGCCTAACTCGCGGTAATTCTTCTGCTGCATAGACTTCAAGTCTACCTTGTAGCAGTCGGTGTAGGGTTTGATGAAGTCGAGCGCCTCCGGCGTAGCATTGCCGTTGGAAACAAAGCCGGTTAGCAGCCCGGCGGCTTTGGCCTGCTTAAAAATCTCCATTGACCACTCGGCAGTAATAAGCGGCTCGTTATAACTACTGACGACCAACCGCGCCCCGGTTTGTTTAGCCGCGCGGATCAAATCGGCGGGAGTAAAGTGTGAGGGCATAACCCCGGCGGCGTTGTCACGCAGCGTTTGAGAAGTGACCCAATTTTGGCAGTAACCGCAATGAAAATCGCAGCCGAGCATGCCAAAGGTTAAGGCCTTGCTGCCGGGCATAGCGTGGAAGTAGGGTTTTTTCTCCACCGGGTCGCTTTGTATACCGGCGGCGTAGCCATAGGGGACGCGCAGGATGCCGTCCTCGTTATAACGCACCTTGCAGATGCCTCGCCGGCCGGGGAAAATCACACAGCGATGACCGCAGGCAAAGCAGCGGATTTTAGCGTCTTCTAATTTTTCATACAGTTGGCCCTCCACCGTAGCGGTGTCGAGAGCTTCTTGCAGGGTAATTATTGCCATAATAAAACACCCCTTTCCAGATGATATTGTACTTCACGGGGGGAGGGGCGTCAATGGGTGACTAATTGACAATTGACAATTGTCAATTGTCAATCAGTCACCTCATGCCTTACCGGTTTCACAATACCAACGACTCACCCGGCTGCAACACATGCACCCGCGTCTTTGTGGCTGCTTCGACCCGCTTGGCCCAAGCCTGGGCATCCTGGGCAATAAGCGGAAAGGTGTTGTAGTGAGTTGGGACAGCGAATTTGGGATTGACCAGCTTGACGGCTCGCAGGGCGTCATCCGGGCCCATGGTAAAGTTATCGCCGATGGGCAGAACCAGCAGGTCTATGCCTTCTTCACCGTATAGACGCATGGAGTCAAACAGGCCGGTATCGCCAGTCAAATAAACCTTTTTACCTTCAGCGGCAATCAAAAAACCGGCGGGGTTGCCGCCGTTGCTGCCATCGGGCAGGCCGGAGCCGTGATGGGCAATGGTTAGTTTAACATAGCCAAAGTCATAGTTGAAGCCGCCCCCAATGTGCTGGGCGTGGGTTTTATCTTCGGCTATACCCTGGCGTTGCAGCCAATTGACAATCTCAAAATTGGCAATAACCATTGCTCCCGTGCGCTTGGCCACAGAAATCAAATCCTCCACATGGTCAAAATGGCCGTGTGAAACCAAAATATAATCCGCCTGCACGGCATCAGCCTTAACACTGGCGCTGGGATTGCTGGTTAAAAAGGGGTCTACGATTAACCGTTTGCCCCCAATTTCGAGAGCATGAGTACCATGTCCAATCCAGGTATATTTGATTGTCATATATCCTCCTCGAAAATAGTTATCAGTCATCAGTGGTCAGTGAACAGTTGAACTGATAACTGTTCACTAATCACTTTTTTCATCGGTGGTATACTGCAGGCTCATCTCTAGCCAATTTCGTACTGGTCTCGCACAAAGGGCAGCAAACCCCTGCGCTCCAGGCGATCCAGCGGGGCACGGAAGGTGACCTGGATCACGCCGGGATGGCGGCCAATCTCAATCGCGCCGGTGATCGTAGCCCGGTTCTTAACCTCCGGCCCGGTCATGTCCAACAATTTGGCCGCTCGTTCCAGGCCGTTATCGGTAGCCGCATTTAAATCCGGGCCGGTGCCGATGACCGAGATGGGGGCGGATTCTTCCAACTTTTCCATACCCCAGGCTTTGGCCACGGCCAGCGCCCGCGCCTTCTCCTCTGCCGACAAGGGGCGGGCCAGGAAGGGCAGGTCTTCGAGCACCGGGAACAGGATGGGGCCATCAAGGGTTAGTCCTTTAAGCACATGTACTTGCAAGGTGACAGAACCGGACACATCGCAGGTGTGACCGGCTATCTCGCCATCTCCCTGCAAAGCATGCATGTCGCCCAGGTAAACCCCGCCGCCAGGCGCTTTCACCGGGCAAATGAGGATGGCCCCGGCCCGCACCGCGTCAATATCCATGTGGCCGTCGGTGCGGTGTTGCAGTTGTTCGGCAGTGAGAGCATATTCATGAGGCGCGCCAACCAAAAATGAGCCAAAGTCGCCGGCATTATGGGAGTCGGGTATAGGAATGGCCGGGGTCGTGCCCAGTTGCCCCATAAAGGGCCGCAGCCGGGCCACCAGTCCCACCAGGTCGTGCGGAGCAAAGGTTAAAATAGGATTCTGGATGGACTTTTCCGGCAGGGCGGCGTAACGGCTGGCGCTGCTGGCAATTTCTTCCGCCGCATCTTTGGTTAGCGTAACGCCAACCGAACGGTTGTCGTCAAAGAAAATGGTGTAGCCATTGGTAAAGGTAAAGGGGGTGGCGTCGGCCCCGCACTTGGCGCAGCGGATCGCCGTTGGGCCGATGCCTTTGATAACCGTTTCTGGGTACATCGTACCGCACTCCGGGCAGCGACCGGCGATGTAGGGATCACCCAGAAAACGGCCCTGCATCCACTGGTCATTGCCTGATGAGGTGGCCAGCGAGGTTACGGTAATATTTTTAATACGGATGGCGATGGCGTCGCCCACTTCCGCTCCGGCCACAGCCACCGGCTGCGTTACTTCATGGCCGCCCCGGATAGCCGGGGTAATCATCGGCCCCCAGCAGCCCGGCGCCGTGTTGGTGATAATGTGTCCCCCATCTCGCACCGGACCAAGCATAGGCCGGTTAGGGTCGAGGATACCGTCGACGAATTGATCCACAAAGACCGTTTCATGGCCAGCGCCGTGACCACTAACTTCTGCATGAGCGACTTTGCGCCCCTCTAACCCGGTAACCATTTTTTATACCTCCTCGTACTATTAAATTGGTTAGCTTTTTATTTATGTGGAACCGCCCGCGGCTGGAAGCAGCAAAGCTACCTCCTGATCATCGGTCAGGCGATCAGAGAGAGCCGCCGGGCGGCCGGAGACCATAGGCAAGATGGTGGTCATTTTCGGAGCCAGGGTGGGATATTGAGCACTCAGGTAATGCAAAAGATCGGCCACAGTGGCGGTTTCAGCCAGCGTAACCGAGAGGCGTGAGCTACCTACCGCCGGAGTCAGTCCAGCACTTAAACGAACTCGTACATTCATACTACGCTCCTTTCGCAACCGATCACCGGTTACTTGTCGTAAAGCGAGTTGTAGCGTGGTCAATGACGGGTGGAAATTTGTGGCGCAGAAGGGTACTTATCTGGTTCGTATTATGCCAAAAGATAGGGGGCATGTCAAAAGAAAACTATTTACAATTTTTCGTACCTGAGTTACCATCATTTGGCAGCAATTAGGCTTATCATTTAAGCAATTCAACTCACTTGAAACCTTGACCCATCACTGAAGAAATATCATGACCCTCATTTTTTCACTCATCACCTCGTTAGTTTTAGCTGTGCTGTTCCTGGTAGTAATCATCTTCATGGTTGTGAGTGTCGCAGCCATAACCCGGTCAAGTGGAAATGGGGGTTTGCAGCTAAAGCGCTTCATTAGCCAGGTCCGCTGCCCCGAGACGGCCAGGGACAAGCTGCATAAATGGTACACCTGGGAGTTTATCAGACGAACAGGCGTCGGGCGGCCTCCCTCAGTGCTGCGCTTTTTCTTGGAGTTAGCGATTAGCCAGAGTCGCTACGTCGAGTACTGCCAGCGGCCCCGCGACACAAATCCTGGTCACTTTGAAACTTATGTCACCGTTTCTACCCCTGAAATCAAGGTTTTGGCTGATAAACTGATCATGCTGGGGCAAAGGCGGGGTTATAACGCCTATGATCAACTAGGTAATGTGCTGGCCTTCGTGCAGCAAAATATCCGTTACACCGCCGATCTTGCGCCCCAGACAGGCCAGCTCATCGAATATCCCAAATATCCGCTGGAGACGTTGGTGGAGAAAAAGGGCGATTGTGAAGATCAGACTATCCTGGCGGCAACTCTGCTGGCGCGGATGGGGTATGACGTCGCTCTCTTGATCTTGCCGGCCCATGTCGCCCTGGGAGTAGCGGGCTTCAACGACAAACCCGGCAGTCGAGTTATTTACCCGGCAACCGGTCTGCGTTATCTGTATGCCGAGACAACAGGCCCTAATTGGCTGCCCGGCCAGGTACCGCGTGAGTTTCAGCCCTACTTAGCCAGCGGCCAGTTTGAAATTTTGCCGGTAGTGGTTGAATGACCGCCGACGGCCGACGGCTGACCACCACAAACGAGTAATCCCCATCGGACAAGGCGTGCAGAATTAATTCTGCACGCCTTGTACCTGACCCCACTAAATGAGAAATACTGCCAAGTTACGCTAATTGGGTAACTTGTCCCGCCCGCAACTCCCATATATTCGTTGCTATTCGCTGAATAAAAGCTCGGTCGTGGACGACGGCCAAGAGGGTACCGGGAAATTGTTCCAACGCCTGTTCGAAGCGTTCGCGGCTAGGAATATCGAGATGGTTGACCGGCTCATCCAACAACAGAAAGTTGCAGCCCTGGGCCACCAGCAGGGCCAGCATCAACCGCGCCCGCTCGCCGTAGCTGAGTTTTTCTACCGGCACAAAAACCTCATCGCCGGAAAAGAGAAAGAAGTGCAGAAAACTGCGAATTTCGGTTTCGCTCATATTCGTAGCGACGGCCCGGATGGCCGCATAAGGCGTACTTGCCGGGTCTAAAAGTTCTTGTTCCTGGGCAAAGTAGCCCAACTTGATGCCTGCCCCCAGCCGCACCTGCCCGGTGGTTGGGACCAATTCTCCGGCAATAAGCCGCAATAACGTGGTTTTCCCCTCGCCGTTGGGGCCGATGAGAGCAACTCGCTGGCCATGGGTCAGGGTCAGGTTGACCTTACTAAACAGAGAACGCTCGCCGAAAGCCATCCCCACATGTTCCAGGCTTAACACCTGGCGCGCCCCGCTCTCGTCATGGCCAAAGTTTAGCTTCAGTTGCCACTGGCGGCCCGGCTTTTCAACCCGTTCCTCGGTTAGCAGCCGTTCCAGGCGCTGCTCAATGTGTTTGGCTCGACCAAGAGTGCTGAGGCTGCGATTGGCAAAGAAGGCTTTGGCAAATTTATCATGGTCCCGGTCGGTTTTGCCGCCTCGTTTGAACTTAGCCAGGCCGCGCAAGTGGCGGGCCGCATTTTGCAGGCGTAGAATCTCGACTTGCTGGTCGCCGTAGGCTTGCCACTGTTGTTCAACTTCAGAAGCCAGAGTTTCAAGATAGAAAGTGTAGTTGCCGGGAAAATCGCGCAGGGTGTGGTTAACCGGGTCAATGACCAGGGTGCGAGTAGTTGTTGCATCCAGCAAAGCGCGGTCGTGAGACACAATCACGGCTGCGCCCTCGTAGCCGGCCAGCCACTCCTCCAGCCACATCAGGGCGTCGAGGTCCAGGTGATTGGTCGGTTCGTCGAGTAGGAGCAGTTTCGGTTGCTGAATGAGCAATCCGGCCAGGCCCAGCCGGGTTTTTTGCCCGCCGCTGAGCCGCTCCACCGGCAAATCGCGGGGGATATCGGCCAAGTTCAGCCCGGTCAAAATGGCTTCCCGGCGAGCCTCCAACTCGTAACCTCCCGTTGTTTCGAAACGGAGTTCGGCTTCGGCGTAGGCTTCGGTCAAGGCTGGTAGAGAGTCCTCATTTTGAAGGTCAGCCATAGCCGCGGCCAGGCGCTGCATCTCGGCCCATGACTGGCTGTGTTCAACCGTAGCCCGGGCCAAGGCTTCCTGCATGGTTTCGCCCTCCCCAAAAACGAGCGCCTGGGTCAGATAGCCCATAGATAATCCCGGCGGGTCGAAGCGGACCCGGCCGCTGTCGGCCGGCTCCAAGCCGGTGATAAGCCGCAGCAGGGTCGTCTTACCGCAGCCATTTGGCCCGACGAGTCCTACCCGCTCGCCCCGATTGACAACGAAAGAGACATCGGCCAGCACGGTTTCCAGGCCGTAACTTTTGGAAATATTTGAAACGTGAAGCATCAACTCACCTCCATAAGTAAACCTGTAAAAAACGACGACTGGCCCCCAGCCTAACCCTCCCCCTGCGAGGGGGAGGGACGGGAGGGGGTCTGCGGTCGTTTTATCCAAACGGCTGCGTCCACGAAATTTGCTTGGGAAAGAGCGCCTTGAGCAGCAAGCCCGGTTCTTCGTCAGCCCAGCAATCAGGAAAGGCAGCCTGCAACTCTTCCAGCGAGCGATAGCCGAAGAGGAGTTGCAGAAAAACCAGGGGTGGAAAGGCTGCTCCATCCCAGGGTTGGCCAGGGTCAGGGGCTTGCCAGTTGGCTGCCTCCACCAGTTTGCCCTGCTCGAACGTCAGGCGCAGGCCGCCCCGGTAGAAGGTTAGCTGCAACTCGCCCCTAAAACCGGCCATCACCGAGGCAGCCAGCCGTCGCTCCAAGATAGGGGCGATGTGGCGCATAAACGCAGGCAAATCGGGCACGCGCACATACCAGGCATACGGGCGTTGGAAAGGACCAAGTTTAGCCTCAAAAGCGGTATAAGCCGGGTGTTCAACTCCCAGAGCAAAATTTAGGTTAGGTAATGAGTTTTTCTCATCGGCCTGATTCACCTGGAACGTTTCAGCCTGAGTCTTCATGAAGCGGGCGACCGTTGGCACAAGGGTTCGTAGGGATACACCTTCAGCCACATTCAGCTCCCACAAGGCTAAACGGTTCCACCACAGATGGGCGGCGATGGTAAAATAGCCCACTACCCGATCCACCGGATCAAGCAGGCAGTACACCCGCACCTCCTGGAACGACCCCGCGCTATGGCCGCCGATTTCATAACGCCAGCGAGTTTCATCGAGCTGAGTTGTCACTAATTTGCCGGCGCATTGACGCCGATATAAACTCATCAGGCTGGGGATGTCGGCCTCGGCAGCCGGGCGAATCTGAAAAGGTTCTGTTTCACCTTCCTTCAAGCCGGGTACATCGCTTAGGTTGAGCTGGCGCGAACCAAGCAGGGGTAAGGCATACTCGTAACCAAACTGGCGGTAGAACCAGGGGATGCCGGTAATGGCCTGGGCCAGGTGGCCCTGGGCAGTACTCCAAGCGTGAATCACTTCAAACAGCGCCCGCACCAATCCGCGGCGGCGATAAGCCGGCTCGGTAACGACGAGTTCTGGCCTGCCTACCCCGAAAGGGATCTCCTCATAGCGCCAAACCTGGGGGATCAGGCACATAGAGCTGACAAGCTGGCCGGTTTTAGTATCTTCCACCACCACAAAATCGGCAGCAGTATTGGTAGGATGGCGGCCGGACATCAAATCTCTCGTCCAGATCTCAAACCAGGAGGGCAACTCTCCTTCCTCAGTCAAGATGCGGCTATTCAGCGCGGCCACGGCCTCGGTGTCGTCGGGCGTGGCCAGGCGCAGCAACAGGCCGTCGTCGAGCAGGTGGGGTAGGTTTAAAGTATTGTACGGGGTAGTCATAAAAAATCTCCTCTGTAAAATAGCTTTCGGAGGGCAAAAGTGTACTTCTGCACTCTGTATTTTCGCAATAAAAAAGCCGCGAGATAGATTCATCGCGGCTTAAGAGCAACCGGCCCAGGTGGGCCAAAGGGTGAAATAAAAAAGCCGCGGGAGGCAGCGCGTCCGCGGCTCAGTTTGCTTTTGCAGATTTGATAGGTTTCAGAAACCTGTCAGCTCTTCATTACGGAGTCAATAGACGCACTACAGCCAGGCCCAGGGGCAAATTTGCCGCCTGAAGCCAAGATAGGGATGAATAAGACCGTGTTGAACATGGGGTGCGTCTTTCCTTGAAAGTTTACGAGGCCATTATAACCTATGATTCCCTTATTTGTCAATCCACTTTAAGAATTAGGGTTGGATACTTCCACTACAGCAGGTTCTAATGGGAACACTACAGTGAAGGTGCTACCCTGGCCAATGGCGCTGTCGAGCGTGATTTGCCCTCCCATCAGCTTGGTGAGTTGTTTGACAATAGATAACCCAAGGCCATAACCTTTTTGTTTGCCGGTAAGGGAGCTATCTACCTGCCAAAAGGAGTCAAAAACCCTGGCCTGCACCTCGGGGGAAATACCGGGGCCGGTATCAATCACTTGCATCGCCCAATGAGTCGAGCCGGAGGGTTGAATACGAACCGTGACCGAACCGGTTTCGGTAAATTTTATAGCATTGTTGGCCAGGTTAGTTAATATTTGACGCAGCCGCTTCTGGTCGCCGGAGAGAGTGGCGGGCAGTTCTGCAGCCACATCGGTTATAAGGTTTAATCCCTTAGCCTCGGCCAGGGCTTTCAGCGAGACGTTCAGTTGTTCAACCATCTCCCGTAGGTCAAAGGGAGCGAGTTGGATCCGAATTAGACCACGTTCAATTTGGGACTGATCGAGCAAATCACTGATCAACCCCCTCAGGTAGGAGGCGCTGTTAAGAATTTGTGTGGTAAAGTGCTTTTGCTTCGGCGTTAGAGCGCCAAACATTTCCCCATGCAAAAATTCGGTGTAACCTAAAATGGCGCCCAGAGGAGTCCGCAGTTCATGGCTTACTTTGGCCAGTAGTTCCGATTTATAACGGCTGGCTTCCAGAGCCTGATCACGAGCCAGGGCCAGGTCTTCCTCCATCTGCTTGCGTTTGGTGATATCTTCTTTGACTGCCACATAATGAGTGATATGCCCGGCCGGGTCGATAATGGGAGAGATGGAGGCCAATTCCCAGTAACGTTCCCCATTCTTCTTTTGATTGCAGAATTCGCCGCGCCATTCTTGCCCAGATGTGATTGTTTTCCAGAGTTGGTCATGAACGTCGGTGGGGGTCTGGTCGGTTTTGAGTATCCGGGGGTTTTGCCCAATGACTTCAGTTAAGGTGTATCCGGTCACCTGGGTGAATTTGGGATTCACATCTCGACTTTTGCACCTTAAAAACTGATACTCCAAACAGCCAAAATTGCAGGGGCA
>CAZUNT010000234.1:7779-10985 GCA_964622215.1 uncultured Caldilineaceae bacterium | reverse complement strand
TGATGATCACCAGGTTATAACTCATCCACAAGAAACACGAAAAAATACAAAGTATCCTTTTTTCTTCGCGCCCTTCGTGGATTACAGTTCCTCCGTATCCAAAATTATAGTCACCGGCCCATCGTTTTCAATATGCACCTGCATATATGCGCCGAAGACGCCGGTCTGCACCTTTTTAATCCCCAAGGCTAACAACTGCGCGACAAACTGATTTACCAGCGGTTCGGCCACCTCTGGCGGCGCGGCGGCGGTAAAGCTGGGGCGGCGGCCCTTGCGGGCATCGGCGTAAAGGGTGAATTGGGAGATGACCAGTATTTCCGCGCCGGTGTCCAGGGCCGAGAGATTCATCTTACCCTGCTCATCCTCAAACACCCGCAGGTGGACGCTTTTCTCGGCCAGCTTTTTGACTTCCGCCGGGCCGTCGCCGTGGGTTACGCCGGCCAGGATAACGTACCCCGGCCCAATTTGGCCCACTATCTGGCCCTCTACGGTCACGTGACCGGATCGAACTCGCTGTAAGATGAGACGCATAGGTTGACCTCTGGTTAACTTTAGGTTGATTATATTCTCACTGGAAAAATTGACCAATGCTTGTGATGCGTAATACGTAACCTAAGTTTGTTAGGTTGACTTTGTCGAAAGGACATGTTACATTCTCAAGTAGTAATTAATATAGCCATGAAATTTGAAATTGTTGGCCAGATCGAGAATATTGAAGTTATTGCCGTTGGAAAAAATATTCATGATTTGGCTTATTTGCAAAAGGTTTATGGCCGTGGCCGGTGGCGAAAATTGAAGGGATTAGCGTCGGTCAAACTACCAAATGGCAATATCAGACGGGTTGAACTACACTGGTATGAGGCTCATGGCATTGGCCGGAAGGATATTAAAATTAAGCATTATCTGGAATGAACAATGAACGCACTTAAAAAACAATTTGTTATCTGTATTGACAATACTGATTATGAAGCTTCTTTAATCCTTAAGAAGATTTATGAGGTTATCCCCGATGAACAGGCGGCTAAAGATGATTTGCTGCGGATTATAGACGAAAGCGGTGAAGACTATCTTTATCACACGAGCCATTTTATCCTCGTTGAGCTTCCGTTAGAGGTTGAGCAAGCATTGGTTGCCGTATAAACAAACGCAAAAACAGGGCCGGGATAACTCATCCCGGCCCTGTTTTTAATGCAGGCTGAAGTCCGCACTCCTAAACCTGTGACTTCTTTCGTTTCTTCGGTTCGGGCATAGCCGCCGCCGCTTCCATCAACTGCTGAATGCGCGGGATCATCTCGGCCGGGTTGGGATGGATGCCCTCGATGACCAGGACGTTTTCAAACAGTTGCTCGATCAGCGGGTTGAGCAGCGGGTCGTCGGCATTGGTTTCCAGGCGAAGCGACAAATTTTTGATAAGCGGGCTGTGGCGGTTGATTTCCAGGATTTTTTTGGGTATCTGATAATCCTTGCCCAGGAGCCGCTGGACCCGCTGCATGTTGGTGTTGACGGCGTTGGCCGGGTTGACCAGCCGGCAAGGGCTGTCGGTCAGGATCTTGCTCTCGACCACATCCTCTACCCGGTCGCCTAAGGCGGCCTTGAAGCGGGCCACCAGGGCCTCGAATTGATCGCCGGGAATCGCCGGTTCTGCCGCTTTCTCCTCTTCTTTCTGCTCGGTTTCGGGCAACTCCAACCCGGCATTATCTACATTTTTGAGCAGCTTACTGTTATACTCGGTCAGGCTGATCAGCATAAAGCTGTCCAGCGGGTCGGTCAGGTAGAGCACTTCCAGGCCGTGCTTCTTGAAATAATCCAGGTGAGGGCTGCGGGCCACCGTCTCGAAGCTGTCGCCCAGAATATAGTAAATTTCGCTCTGGCCTGTTTTCATCCGCTCGGTATACTGCTTCAAGGAAACCAAATCGTCGGCAGCGACGCTCTGGCTGGACTGGAAACGCAGTAAGTCGACAAATTTGGCCTTGCTCTCCGGGTCGGTGGCCAGGCCCTCTTTAAGGAAGCCGCCGAACTCGCGCCAGAAGGTGCGATATTTGTCAGGGTTGTTTTCGGCCAATTGCTCCAATTCGCCGGCTAACCGCCGCACCAGGGTGGCTTTTATTTTCTCCATCAGCGGGGTTGACTGGACCATTTCCCGCGACACGTTCAGCGGAATGTCTTCCGAGTCGATCACCCCTTCCACAAAACGCAGGTAGTTTGGCAGTAACTCTTTAAAATTTTCCTTAATAAGCACTTTGCGTGAGTAAAGCTTCAGGCCGTAGTCTTCTTTCAGGCCAAAGAGCCGGTAATCCTTCTTGGATGGCACAAACAGCAAAGCGTAAAATTGTACCGGCGCGTCGGCCGAGGTGTGCAGCCGCAGCAGCGGTTCGCCAAAATCCAGGGTAAACTGTTGGTAGAAGGACTTGTACTTCTCCTCGTCCACCTCGCGTGGTGACTGCCGCCAGATGGCCCGCTGCTGGTTGGTCTGCGCCCACTCGGTTTTCTTTTCCTCGTCTTTGCCGGCCGGCTTTTCCTCCTTCAAATAGATGGGAAAAGCGACGAAGTCGGAGTGAGTTTTGACCACCTGGCGCAGGCGGTAAGGCCGGGCAAATTCTTTAGCCTCTTCTTTGAGCTTGACGACAAGCGTTGTCCCGCGATCCTGCTTATCCGCCGGGCCGACTCGATACGTGCCCTGGCCGGTGGAAGACCAAAAGGCCGCTGCTGCTTCAGGCTGATAGGAGCGTGAGGTGACGGTTACTTCCTCGGCCACCATAAAAACGGAGTAAAAGCCTACCCCAAACTGGCCGATAACATCGGCCGTGAGGCCCTGGCCTTTTTTGCCGGCGGCTTCAAGGGCTTTCAGGAAATCCTTTGCTCCAGAACGGGCAATCGTGCCCAAATTCTCCACCAGCTCCTCCTGGGTCATCCCAATGCCGGTATCGCGGATGGTCAGGGTGCGGGCGTTTTCGTCCCCTTCCAACCAGATGCCCAGTTCAGCCCCCTCGTCAACTACGTTGCGGTTGGTCAGCATCTCAAATTGTATCCGGTTCAGCGCATCGGAAGCATTAGAGATCAACTCGCGCAGGAAAATCTCTTTGTCGGTGTAGAGGGAATGAACCAGGATGTCGAGCAGTTGTTGAATCTCGGCCCGAAATTGAATTTGCTCAGTTGGCGGCACTTCGTCCTCTCCGGGATGCGAAGCGCTATCCCCTCCGGGATGC
>CAZUNT010000234.1:0-7679 GCA_964622215.1 uncultured Caldilineaceae bacterium | reverse complement strand
AAGCGCTATCTTTGATAGTTTCTGTTGACATTGTTTCACCTTACCTTAAGCCAAAATGTTTAACGCAAAAACGCGAAGGAACAAGGGCGCAAGCAAAATTTTAAAGACCTTGCCATTTTCCGTCTTCATGTCTTTGCGTTAAAAACTTTAGTCACTCATTAAGGAGTAGTTATAAACTTTCGGAGTGCAAAAGTACACTTTTGCACTCCGAAAGTTATTTTTAGAGGAAATCTGGCGGTAGCTCCGCCAAGTTTCTCCTTGAGTATATCTATCGGTTTAGTATTCCGGCATGGGCGGAGCAGCGGCTGCCTTCGGCTCCTCCGGCACATCGGTGATGAGCGCCTCGGTGGTCAAGATCATCGCGGCGATGGAGGCCGCATTGGCCAGCGCCCCACGGGTGACTTTGGCCGGGTCGATAATGCCCGCCTTGACCATATCTACAAACTGATCGCTCATAATATCGTAGCCGATGTGGTTGTTCTTCTCGGCTTCCTGGCGGCGTTTCACTTCCTGCAACACTACCGACCCATCCAGACCGGCATTACGCATGATGCCGCGCAGCGGCTCTTCCAGCGAGCGCCGGACAATGCTAATACCCGTCCGCTCGTCGGCAATGTTGCTGGTCACGTTTTGGAGCGCCAGTATTGCGTTGGTCAGGGCCACCCCACCGCCGGGGACAATACCTTCCTCAACCGCCGCGCGGGTCGCGCTCAGAGCATCCTCAACGCGGTGCTTCTTCTCTTTTAATTCGGTTTCGGTGGCCGCGCCGACACGGATGACGGCCACGCCGCCGGCCAGTTTGGCCAGGCGCTCTTGCAGTTTCTCCCGGTCGTAGTCGGATGTGGTGTTCTCGATTTCAGCCTTGATCTGGTTGATCCGGCCCTTAATGTCCGCTTCCTGGCCATGCCCGCCGACAACGGTCGTGTCATCCTTGGTCGAGACAACTTTATCGCATTTTCCCAGGTCTTGTAGCGTAGTGCTTTCAAGCTTGCGGCCCATCTCTTCGCTGATGACCGTGCCGCCGGTCAGGATGGCAATATCTTGCAGCATGGCCTTACGCCGGTCGCCAAAGCCGGGAGCCTTGACCGCGAGAACACTGAAGGTGCCGCGCAGCTTGTTGAGCACAAGTGTAGCCAACGCTTCGCCATCCACATCCTCGGCAATAATGAGCAGATTACGCCGGCCGCTTTGCACTAACTTCTCTAGTACGGGGATCAGGTCGGCGGCAGCGGAGATTTTCTTGTCGTGAATGAGCACATACGGCTCTTCCAGGATGGCTTGCATCGAGTCCTGGTTGGTGATGAAGTAGGGTGAAATATAACCCCGATCAAACTGCATCCCCTCCACATACTCGGTTTCGAAGGCCAGGCCCTTGCTTTCTTCGACGGTAATGACACCGTCCTTGCCGACCTTGTCCATTACTTCGGCGATCAACTCGCCAATTTCCCGGTCTTGAGCCGAAATAGAAGCCACACTGGCAATTTCTTCTTTGGTGGTGATAGGGATGGCCATCTCTTTGACGGCTTTGGTGACGGCTTCAGTGGCCTTTTCGATGCCATGCTTGAGGAGCATAGGATTAGCGCCGGCAGCGACGTTCTTGAGACCCTCGTTGACCATAGTGTGGGCCAGAACAGTCGCCGTGGTGGTACCGTCGCCGGCGATGTCATTGGTCTTGGTGGCGGCTTCTTTTAACAGTTGAGCGCCCATATTAGCGTAGGGGTCTTTGAGTTCAATTTCTTTGGCAACGGTGACGCCGTCGTGGGTCACGGTCGGCGCGCCCCATTTCTTATCCAGGGCGACGTTGCGGCCTTTGGGGCCGAGGGTGGTGGCCACAGCATTGGCCAGGGTATCCATGCCGGTTTTTAACTGCCGGCGAGCTTCATCTTGAAAAACCAATTGTTTTGGCATAGTTATTTCCTCCTGAAAAATAGTAGACAGTAGATTGTAATTCACTTCTATATTGACGACAAGATACCGGGACAGACGCGCGTCATTACTCTATATTGGCTGTCGGCTGTCGGCGGTCTGCGGTCGTCAGTCAAGAATAGCTAACAAATCGCTTTCGCGCATCAGCAGGTACTTGGAACCGTCATGTTTAAATTCGGTACCGGCGTACTTGGCAAAAAGAACACGATCGCCAACCTTTACATCCAGCGGGATACGCTCGCCATTCTCTTTGCGCGCACCGGGGCCAACGGCCAAAATTTTGCCTTCCATCGGCTTTTCTTTAGCAGTTTCGGGCAGAATGATGCCGGAGGATGTTACTTCCTCGCGTTCAATCGGCTCAACCCAAACCCGGTCGCCCAACGGACGTAGTGTTAGTGATGCCATACAGATAAACCTCCTTTGTTAGTTACGAATTTATTTAATAGGGGATAATGATAATTTACGGCTTGGTGAAATTTACAAACGAAAACGTGAAACGACAAGTTACGCTTCACGTTTTTCGTCTTAACTTCGCCGGCTCGTTTGTTTAGTAAACTTACTACGAAATGTAAAGGTCGATTGTTAGAATAGTACTAACGGTTTGTTAGAATTGTATTAGAATTTTAGAGTGCATCCTTACTTTATTTTTTCTTCAGCTTGGGCAGCTTTGGCAGCGCCCGGCTGGGTCGAGGGCCGAAATCTGGGACGCGCGGCGGCTTGGTCTCCATCAACTGCATGATTTCTTGCAATCCTCTCTCCAACTGAGGGTCTTTCCCCTGGGCATAATCCCGTGGGGTGATGTCTACCTCGATGTCGGGATTAGTACCATAATTTTCAACCGCCCAGCCCACATCCTCAAACCAGTAAGAATATTCGGGTTGGGTAGTGATCGTGCCGTCTACCAGCGCATGGCGCGGCGAAATCCCAATGACCCCGCCCCAGGTGCGCTTGCCGATGACCGGCCCTAGCTTCATCAATTTGAAGGCGTGGGTAAAAATGTCGCCGTCAGAACCCGCATACTCGTTAGTCAAGGCTACCAGGGGACCCAGAACTGAATGTTGTGGATAGGGGGAACTCTGTCCATAGCGGGGCTGGTTATAACCAATGCGCCGCCGGGCCAGTTTTTCCAGCAGCAGTTGCGACACGTTGCCGCCGCCGTTAAAGCGCAGATCCACAATCAAGCCCTCCCGCTCCGACTCGGTTAGATAATAGCGGTGAAATTCGGAATAACCAAACGGCCCCATGTTGGGGATATGCACGTAGCCAACCCGCCCGCTGGTTTCGTCGTGGACCCGGCGGCGGTTGTTCTCGACCCACTCGCGATAGCGGGCATCGGTTTCACTGCGCAGGGTTCTGACCAGGACAGTACGGGCGGAAGGTTGGAGGTTGGAGGTGGAAGGGTTGGCAGGTTGGTTAGCGGTCTTTTCTTTGCCTTGATTATTGGTTTTCGTTTTCTGGACGTCTGGGTTTTGGCTCTCTTTACCTTCATCGGCGGTCGGCGGTCTGCCGTCAGCGGTCGTTAGCAGCGTCAACTGCACCTCAACGCCAGCTCTATTAACCAACACCTGCTGCGGCGACACATCCCGGCCCAGGCGCTGCCCATCAATCGCTACCAGGATGTCGCCCACTTTGGCGTTCACTCCCAGCCGGTTCAGTGGTGAGTCGAACTTTTCCGCCCAGGTATCACCCTGGATGATGTGTATGAGGCGGTAGCCGTCCGTCCCCGGGTCGTACTCAAAATCAGCCCCCAGGAAGCCCTGGTCATAGTGCGGCGAGGGGCGGTAATCACCCCCAACCTCATAGGCATGCGAGGTGCCTAATTCGCCCTGCATCTCCCACATCAAATCGGAAAATTCGGAACGAGTCGTCACCCGGTCGATGAGGCCATAGTAACGCTTGTAAATCTCCCGCCAGTCCACCTCGGCCATGTTTTCGGTCCAGAAGTGGTCCCGCTGCAAACGCCAGGCTTCGCGATACATTTGTCGCCACTCGTCGGGCGGGTTAACTGCTACCCGCACCCGGCCCAGGTCGATCCAACCACTTTTTTTGGTGTAACCGGCTGCGCTGTTGTCGGGCTTTTCCCCGACTTTTAGAACCCGCAGATGTTTGCCGTTCCGATAAATCAAATAATTGCGGTCGCGCGATATGTCAAAATCGCTGATGCCATTGACGATAAACTCCTTTTTGCGTTCGACCAGGTCATACATTTCCAGCGCGCCGTTGCCTTCTTCCTCGTCCTGATTGCGCCAGCTTTTGCCTAGGCTGCCTTCAATGGGGTACGAGGTGAACAGGACCTTGTCCTTGTTAAGGCCCCGGATTTGATAATAACGGCTTTCAGGTACGGGGAAAGCGGCCACGCGAAACCGGATGCCTTCCAGGTCGATCTGGACAGGCTTATCTTTGTCCGCTTTTTTGGGTGGTTCGGCTTCACTATTGCTGCTCTCTGGTTTTTCGGGAGGCTCGGCGGGTTTGGCCGGCTCTTCCTTTTTGCCGTTGTCGGCGGGCTTATTGTCATTTGCGGGCGGCGGCTCGCCTGGCAGGGGGATAAAGGGGTTGGGCACATCCTGTTGCAGCGTTACCAGGTAGGGACGGACGCCTCGCGGAAAGTTCAGGTCAAAATAGTGGCTGTCCCGCACCGGGTCAAAATCGCGCGAGGAGAGGAAGTAGATGTATCGACCGGACGGGTCAAAATTGGGGCCATAATCGTGGAAGGTTTGCGGCGCGGTCACAAAATGGGTGGCCCCGCTTTCGATATGACAAAGTTTAATCGCGGAAGTGAAGAGCGAGGTACGCAGGCTGTAGACGACCCACTCTCCATCCGGCGACCAATCGGCCCGGTGGATGCTGCCAAAGTTGCTCTTATCCAGCACCTTCAGTTCTTTCTTCTCCAGGTCCACATAAATAAGCTCAAAACGATGATTGCCCAGCACCAGCCGGTCTTTTCGGGGCGAAACTTCAAGGTAGAGTGGGCGGCCAAGATCCAGCCCGGTCAAACGTTCGACCGGTTTACCGGTGGGGTTGTTGGCGGCATCGGCGTAGATTTCGATGATTTCCTCGCCGTCGGCGTCGCTCGTCATCACCAGCCGCTTGCCGTCATTCAGCCACTCGGCCAGGCGATAGCGCACGCCGGCCGGTTCGCCGTACTGGATGGCCGGCCCTTCCCAGTTGGACATAGCAAAAGCCTGGCCCCGCGTGGTCAAAGCAACGCTGTGGCCCTGTGGGTGTACGGTGTAGTGATCCATAAAGGACGACGCCTTGATAAATTTGCGGTTGCGCTGGACCCGGGGGCTGTGAAATTCAAGCCTGATTTTCCGCACCGCCTTTTGGCCGTTTTTGTCCGGATCGAACCGGTAGAGGTCAGCCCCGGCCCGGTAGACGATCTGCCGGCCGTCGGTGGCGGGATTACGTACGTAATAATCTTCGTGATGGGTATGGCGCTGAATATCCTGACCGTCGGGAGTGCAGGAGTAAAGGTTGCCGATGCCCTCATGGTCGGATAGGAAGTAAATCCGGTTACCCAACCACATGGGCATAACGACGTGGCTCATAGACTTGAGCAGGGGTTTGAAGTCGCCCGTGCCGTCAGGATCAATCCAGATTTCGCCGGCCGTGCCCCCGCGATAGCGTTTCCAGTTGGCCAGTTCATTGCTCCGCCGCCCAACGACGACGCCGCCGTCCGGGCCAAAGGAGATGGAACGGGCCGGGCCATAGGGTAATAGTTCCGGCTGCCCGCCGCTCGGACTGATGGTGTACAACGGGGTCAGATGGGGAAATGGTTGACCGGCATTGCTGGTAAAGATAATTCTCCGGCCGTCAGGAGTCCAGCCCACGACCAGGGTGTTGCTGCCCAAAAAAGTCAGGCGAGTGGCCGGGCCGCCCAAAGCGGGCATAACGTAGACTTCCGGCTCGCCCTCCTCCCGGCCTATAAAGGCCAGCCACTCGTCGTTGGGCGACAGGGCCGGGTGGGAGGCCATGCCCAGGTTGGCTGTCAGCCGCCAGGCCACGCCTCCCTTGGCCGGAACCGACCACAAGTCGTCCTCACAGACGAAGACGATGGTGTTTTTATGGATGGTTGGATAGCGGTAATAGCCGTTAGTTTGCATTCGTTTTGCTCACTTAGAGTGTTTGGACTGAGCTTGTTTGGGGGTAGCAATAAATCCTTCACGCCAGACGCCGTCAACCAATTGTGGTGATACTCCAACAATCTTTAAAGGCAAGTGATGGGGTGGGCTGTAATTATCCTACCGAAACGATATACTCAGTCAACACCGAGCGCCGCTGCTGGGCGCGTTTGGCAATTTCAAGCAATTCGCGTACGGTGGCAATCAGTTCGTCCACCGTTTCCGGGGTAAAGGAGGCTTCGCCATCCTCCGGGCAGACCCAGGCATAAATGTTCGGCACCCGGATCACAATACCATCATCTTGGTATTCAAACACGGTGGGCCGCCATTCTTTTGGAGTCTGATGTTCACCACATGTGGGAATAGGTTGAGTTGTCATAGATCATTTCTTCCTTCGTCGCCGCCTAAAGGGTGGATCCTCCCATTGAGTTTGATCTGGTATGTAAGCAGTTATAAATTCAATATAGACCGGATCGGTATATTCACAGACTACGTGCAAGTAAATTGTTGATGTTTGCGAGAAAGTGGAACGACCACAGATAAGTACTCGCTGGTCATCAGGGTATGCTTCTATGATTTTTCCATTGAGAATAGCTTCAACAATCTGTTGACGTTCAAATCCTTCTTTGATAGCGTGTTGCACAGCGTGACTTCTGGTCAGGTAGTATCCGGCTCGTATTCGTTTCCGGATGGTTTCGATGTTCATACCACTCTCCCTGGAAGGATATGGTAGCACAAATGGTGAACATTAATTTTTTAGAATTTGTACAACTTACAACCAACTCGCCGGTTGCGTGGTCGTCTGCGCTTGTGGCTCATACTTGCCGCTTCGCGTGCTACCCTACAACTTTGCTACCTTGCAACTTGCTACTTGTCACCCCATTCCTTACCGCCACAATCTCGGCCATAATGCTCAAAGCAATCTCCGCCGGAGTGTGCCCGCCGATGTTCATGCCAATCGGCGCGTGGAGGCGGTCAATTTGTTCTTGGGTCAATCCGTTAGCTAACAGGCGCTCCACGCGCTGGGCGTGGGTTTTGGGACTGCCGAGCGCGCCTACATATCCTGCCGGGCTGGGCAGGGCTACCATCAGGGCCGGGTCGTCCAGCTTGGGGTCATGGGTAACGACGACCACGCTGGTTTCGTGGTTTAAACCAATGGCGGGCAGGGCTTCGTCGGGCCACTCCTGGATCAGGTCGTCGGCGTGGGGGAAACGTTCCGGCGAGGCAAAGGCTGTACGCGGGTCAACTACATAGGTGTGAAAGCCCAGCGGTTTGGCAAAGCTAATCAAATCGCTGGCAATATGTACCCCGCCGACAATGACGAGACGAGGGCTGGGCCGATGAACATCAAAAAAGACTTCGACCTCCCCCTGACCCCCTTCCTCAAGGGAAGGGAAGGCGTATTGCCGGGTAGCCGAAGTCCGCTCCGCCATTAACCGGCGAGCATCTGTCAAAACCTGGTCACACAGCGGTGACTCCAACAGCGGGCCAACCGGTTCACCCTCCGCCGGAATTAGCGCCTTGACGCCCAGTAACTCCCCCGGCCCCCGCACCACCATGGCCAGGGCCACGCTTTTATCTTTTTGGATGTAATCTTTGAGTAAAGGGAAAAGTGACATATATCTCACCTGT
>CAZUNT010000233.1:0-10992 GCA_964622215.1 uncultured Caldilineaceae bacterium | reverse complement strand
CCATTTATACGGTGCTGCTAGGAGCCTGGTTGCTGGGGGAGCGGATGCGCCGGTATCAATGGCTGGGTGTGGTTGCGGCTATTGCCGGGGCGGGTGTGATGACTTTTCGAGCCGGCCAGGTGGTTTGGTTGATGTTGGGCTTCACCCTGATGTCAAATTTATTTCTGGCTCTGAGCACGCTGATCGCCAAAAAAAGTCTCACCGGGCTCTCGCCTTTGCTTTTATCTACCATCCGTACCTTTTTGATGACAGTGCTTTTAGGAATGGCCGGATTGATCGCCGGGCAATTAGCTTGGCCCGGCCTGACTACCTGGTTGTGGATTATCGGCGGCGCTTTTTTTGGTCCGTTCTTAAGCTATTTTCTGTTCTACAAGTCGCTTCATTACCTGGACATTTCCAGAGGAGCGGTCATTCGGGCCATGCAGCCGTTATTTGTGGCCATCTACAGCCTGCTTCTTTTTGGTACAGTCATTAGCCCTCAGCAATTTCTGGGTGGACTGGCTATGCTTGCCGGAGTGACATTGATGCTGTGGGAGCGACAAAGTTAATTTTTAATTTTAATTATAGAAAGGTAAATCCCAATGAAAAATCACCCTATCCCAACTTTACGCGATATTATGGCCGCCCGGCCTCACGTTTATCGCCATTTGCGGCCAACTGCACTACACTACTACGCGGGTTTGAGCGAGCTGACCGGCGCGGAGGTGTGGGTCAAGCATGAGAACCACCAGCCAATCGGCGCGTTTAAGGTGCGGGGGGGACTCAACCTGGCCGCCCAATTGACCGAAGCGGAGCGGCAGGGTGGCCTCTTCACTGCTTCAACCGGCAATCACGGCCAGAGCATCGCCTTTGCCGCGCAAGTGCATGGGATTAAGGCTACCATTGCCGTGCCGGAAGGAGCCAACCCTAGCAAAGTAGCAGCCATGCGCGGCCTGGGCGCCGAAGTAATCTTCCACGGCCCCGATTTTGATACGGCCCGCGAGTGGATAATGGCTGAAGCCGAGACGCGCGGAGGCCGCTTCGTTGGCCCAACTGAGGAGCCGCTCATCTGCGGGGTGGGTACGTATGCCCTGGAAATTGTAGAAGATTTGCCCGACGTGCAGACGATCATCGTGCCGGTTGGCGCGGGGAGTGGCGCGTGTGGGGTTAGCATCGTCGCCAAAACCATTAATCCCAAGATTGAGGTGATTGGGGTCCAATCAGCTCAGGCCCCGGCGATGCAGTTAAGCTGGAAATCGGGCGAGTTGGTTACAGCGGAAACGTCCACCTTCGCCGAAGGCGTGGCCACACGGGTGCCTTTCCTCAACACTCAACGGATTATGCGCCAATACCTGGACGATTTTGTGTTGGTGGACGATCAAGCCATCAAAGAGGCCATCATCCTGCTCTTACAGCATACTCGTAACCTGGCCGAAGGGGCCGGAGCAGCTCCCCTGGCGGCAGCATTGCAATTGAAAGACCGGCTAGCAGGGAAGAAGGTGGCGCTGGTTGTGAGTGGGGGGAATTTGTCGCTGGAGCAGTTGCGGGAGATTTTGGGGCGTTAATTTTGAAGAATCTTGATGCATTATGATGAGTGAAAGAATTAGATTATAATTAGAGGTGGAGGTAAGGATGTCTAATAATGAGCTTGAAAAACAACTGCATGATCGGCATACACGAGGAGAAGCCTTGTCTGAGGAAGAACAAGCGAAATTGCAAAAGTGGTATGCTGCCCAAGACCGCGCAGAGATGGACGAGTTAAATTTGACGCCGACAGCAGATACCATTGCTGCATTGCAAGTTCAAATTGACTCGGCCTTGACCCAATTAGCCGTAATAACCAGGCGAATCCAAGAAACCGCCGCAGAAAATGAAACTCTCCGCCGGGAGGTGGCTGATCTTCATCGCCAACTGGCTCAACAAGCTGCCCCCCGACCTATATGACAGTTAAAGCAGCCCTGCGTGAGCAAGTTCGCCAACGCGCTAATTTTGCCTGTGAATTCTGCGGTATTAGCGAAACTGACACAGGCGGTCAATTGACGATTGACCATTTTCAACCTCAGGGAAAAGGGGGAGACAATAGTCTTGATAACCTGCTTTATTGTTGTACTCGTTGTAATCAGTACAAACTTGATTATTGGCCGATACAACCTACTGATCCAACCCTGTGGAATCCTCGCCGCGAAGCAGCCGCACAGCATTTTCTCGAACTAGAAGATGGCACTCTTCACCCCTTGACGGTAACGGGTATTTTTACTTTGCGTCGCTTGCGTCTTAATCGTCCGCCGCTGGTGGCTCACCGTCAGCGCAAGCGTCAAGAAGCAGAGAAAGTGCGTCTATTAACTCGTTACCGAGATTTGGTGAGCTTGATTGATCACTTACTCACTCAACAATCGGCCTTGTTGGCCGAACAACAACGCCTCTTGGAATCGCAACGGGAACTGTTGCAACTTCTCTTGGGAGGTGAAATTCGGTAGCCAAATCAATATGGAAAAGCTTTAGAATTCAGGAGATGCTTATGCCCCGGTCTAAGAAATCTACCGTTTCCAAAGCTCAAACCAGACTATCCGGCCTTACGCCTTTAACTATGAAGGGATTGGAGCACATGAAAAATGAGAAAATTACGCTATCACCTGATTGATGTCTTTACCGACCGACCCTTTGGCGGCAATCAACTGGCCGTTTTCACCAATGGCCGGGGCTTGCCGGCTGGCACCATGCAGCAAATCGCCAAAGAGCTGAATTTTTCGGAAACAACTTTTGTCCTGCCGCCCCGTGAGGCCGGCAATGATTTCTGGGTCAGAATCTTTACCCCGGCAGTTGAAATGCCAACGGCCGGTCACCCAACCATTGGCACGGCTTTTGTGTTAGCTTTAGATCATCTGGTGGAGTTGGAGAGCCAGGAGACAACTATCCACTTTGAGGAAGGGGTTGGGGTGATCCCGATCAGGATTCAAAAAGAGAACGGTTTGCCTACTCTAATAAAAATGAGCCAGCCTTTGCCGGAGTTTGGTCCCGAGTTTACTGATCGAGCGATGATAGCCGAGATGCTGTCCCTTGACCTGGCGGATATTGATCCGGCTTACCCGCTGCAAGTAGTTTCTTGTGGCGTGCCTTTCCTCTTTGTCCCGCTCAAAAATCTGGCGGCTATCCGGCAAATCAAACTGCGGCTCGATATATGGGAGCGCCAGCTCAAAGATTTTGCCAGTCCTCACCTGTTTGTGTTTACTCAGGAAGCAGAATTGAAAAAATCAACTGTTCATAGTAGAATGTTTGCCCCGGCTTTAGGCATTGCCGAGGACCCGGCGACCGGCATAGCCGGCGGTCCGTTAGGCTGCTATCTGGTCAAGTATGGCCTGGTTCCTCAGCAAAAACGGGTCAGTTTTATCAACGAACAGGGCTTTGAAATAGGCCGCCCTAGCCTGATCCAGATCGAGATCGAGCAGGAGGGGGACCGGATAACCGGTGTTGTCGTCGGCGGGCAGTGTGTTTATATGGGCGAAGGGTTCATTAATTGTGAATTGTGAATTGTCAATCGTTAATTGTTAACGAAAGAGATTAACTCCTCAGATCATTCATAATTAATTTGACTCCTTGTGGAGGATTAATTCCTATGGCAAAACAGGCTTACTCTCCCCTGGCTTCTTATGCCGATCTAAAGCGGGTTGAGCAGTTAATCAACCAGGCGCAGACTGTTGACGATGTGCGCAAAATTATGGAAAAAGATGGCCCTAAAGTGGGCTACAAAGCCTTTTGCTACATGTTCACCAACAAAATGACTCCGGAGGCGATGAAGGCCGACGAAGCCTGTGTCGAAGCGGCTAAATTGGAGCAGTTGGGCAAAACCGAGGAGGCTAAAGTCATCTACAAAAAAGTGCTTGAGAGTCAGCCTGACCATCCCTTAGCCAAAGGCAAAGCTTAATAGGCCATAGCCCGGTTTATTTGCGGGCTGTAGTCCCAAAAAACCAAAACCCGTGAGTGGAAGCCCTGATTTAGCCGCTTTGACTGTCTAAATCAGGTGGAACGGTCTTGTTGGCTTGACGCTTTTATCGGCTTGCTATTAAATATAGAGAGTGTATTTTCACTGCCATAAGGTGTGGTTTTAGTCCTCTTTGTCTTTGTTGATTGAAAAAAAGGCCCCTTTGTAATCTCATATTTCATCGTCTCATTATCCTCCTGGCGAGATTGAGGAGTTAGCCTGTGTCGATCGTGCCTCCGTCAATAAAATATTGGCTCCAAACCATCAAGGCTCATGATGAAGCTATTGCCCGCTGGATTTCTCATCTCATCAGTCCCCATTTCGTGGGGGTGGTGCTGACCTCGGCAATGGCCCTCAAATATAGCCCCAATCCGCTCGAGGTTTTTATCTGGCTGGCGGTGGTCCTTCCTATGGTAGTGATCCCGCCCCTGGGCTATCTGTTCTGGCTGGTCCGTCGGGGCAAGATAAGAGACATCTACATGCCAGAACGGTCGTCTCGTTTGGCCCCACTCACCTTTATGATGGCCTGGGCGCTCGTTTGTTTGCTGCTGATCCGTTATTGGGAGGCGCCCCCGCTGGTAGAGGTGTTTATCATGGCCGCCGCAGTAATGATTGGTATCCTGAGCCTGGTGACTCTCTTCTGGAAGATCAGTTTTCATGGGGCGACCATTACCGCTGCTGCCACAACAGCCCTCCTGGTGGCCGGTTCCTCAGCCTGGCCGGTGATGTTACTGGTGCCTCTGGTTGGCTGGGCGCGGGTGCGCCTGGAGCGACATACCCTGCGCCAGGTAGTTTTTGGTTCTTTGATCGGGGCATTGATTGCTTTACTCATTGTTCACGGCACCCTGCTCAAAGTGTTATAACGGCCAAAATTAAAGCCCTGGCCACTTATTGACAATTGTCTCTACTCAAATAGAATTAAATGTGCTCACACGCCCACCCTACCAGCGGTGGGCCTTTTTTACAATAATCAGATGAAAATTCTTGCGGCGGTCTGCCGTCAGCCGTCCCCCAGGGGGACGGCGAAGCGCTCTCGGCGGTCTATTTACGAAGATGAGGAAAGCTTATGCGTATCGGCATTATCGGTTTGCCCAACAGCGGTAAAACAACTTTGTTTAACATTCTGACCGGTGGCCACGCTCCGACCACGGCTTATGCTGGCGGCGCTTTTGAGGTTAATTCGGCGGTGGTGAACGTGCCGGATGTCCGAGTGGATGCCTTGAGCAAGATGTACCAGCCCAAGAAAACCACCTACGCCAGGGTCGAATATACCGACATCGCCGGACTGGGCGGCGCCGAGGAAGACCAGCGTAGTGTCAGCCTGAGCGGTGAGTTGATGAACGCTATCGGCGTTAACGATGCACTGCTGCACGTGGTGCGTGTGTTTACCGACGAAGCCGTACCCCATCCTCTGGGCAGTGTCAACCCAGCCCGTGATATCGGGATTCTTGACGCCGAACTGAGCCTGTCGGACCTGAGTAAAATCGAAAACCGGCTGGAACGCCTGGAAGGCAGCCTGAAAAAGGGCAAAGCGCTGCCCACCTTTGAAGATGACCAGAAAGAGTTTGAAATATTGAGCCGGCTCAAACCACATGTGGAGCAGGGCCGGCCCATCCGCGATTTTGATTTGACCCCTGATGAGCAGAAACGGCTGCGCGGATTTCAATTTCTCGGCGCCAAGCCGGTGCTACTGGTCTTAAATTTGGGAGACGACGGTCAAGCGCCGCCTCTAACCTATCCCCACCAAAAAAGCGCCGTTACCTCGGTGCGCGGGCGGTTGGAAATGGATATTGCCCAGCTTGATAACGACGAGGATCGGACGATGTTTATGGCCGAGTATGGCCTGACCGAACTCAGCGTCGAGCGTATCATCCGCCAGAGTTATGAGTTGTTGGGGCGGATGGTTTTTTTCACCGTCGGCGATGACGAGGTTCGGGCCTGGGAAATCCAGCGCGGCGCTACGGCGCTTGAGTCCGCTGCAGCCATCCACACCGACCTGGCTCGCGGCTTCATCCGGGCCGAGGTGGTTGCCTACGATGATTTGATGGCTGCCGGCTCCCACCCCGCCGTCAGAGCAGCCGGTAAAATCCGGTTGGAGGGCAAGGAACACATTATTCACGATGGGGATATTATTGTGGTGAAGTTTCATGTGTAGGGGTGGTGTCATTAGGCCGTCAACAAGACCTCCGAAGTTGATATAACTTCGGAGGTCTTTTTTATAAAAACCTTTTGAAAAATTCTAACGCTAATCTAACAGTGACCATGTATAATGTCCAAAATTCAGTAATGCCACAAAAGTCAAACGTGAAAATTAACTTAACCACCATCACGTATCAGCTTAACGGATCACATGAAGGAGTTAGATATGTTTAGTTTATTCGACGAAATTAAGAACCCGGGCGAAGGAGGGGAAATCTTCCCCACCGAGTTACCCATTCTGCCTTTACGCGGCACGGTTGCTTTTCCGTTCATCATCACGCCGCTTAGCATTGGGGTACCGCGCTCGGTTAGTTTAATCAGGTCGGCTATCAAAGATGACAGTTTGATCGGACTGGTGGTTTCCAAAAAGCCGGAAATCGAAGAACCCGGCCCTGAAGATTTATATGAAGTGGGGGTGCTGGCTCGCATCCACCGGGTAGTGCGGGGTGAAAAAGACTCCTTGCAGATTATTGTGCAGGGGGTGGAGCGGTTCAAGATCGAAAGTTGGACCCAAACCGACCCCTTCCTCAAGGCCAAAATCGTCATCGCTCCCGACGAGGTGGAAGAAGATAAGATCATCGAAGTGGAGGCGCTGAAGCGCCGCCTCTTGGAGCTTTCTCAGGGTATCGTGGAGCATCTGCCGCAAGTGCCCAATGAGGTCAGCCAGTTTTTGGAGCAAATAGATAACCCGCGTACTGTCGTCTATACCATTGCTTCCAATATGCGGGTAGACCTTGACGACCGGCTGCAAATCTTGTTGGGAGATAACCTGCGCGAAAAGATGCTCCTTCTGGTGCGGCTGATGACCCACGAGCTGGAGGTGCTGCAAATCGGCCAGCAGATTCGCTCGGAAACCCAGGAAGAGTTGGAAAAGAATCAGCGCGAGTATTATTTGCGCCAGCAATTGAAAGCCATCCAGAAAGAACTGGGTGAGGACGACGATCATGCGATTGCCGGCGAGTATCGCGAGAAGATCGAGGCCGCCGGCATGCCGGAAGAGGCCAAAAAAGAGGCCCTGCGCGAGTTGAGCCGCCTGGAGAAGTTGCAGCCCCAGTCGGCTGAGTATGGTGTCATCCAAACCTACCTGGATTGGATGGTCAGCCTGCCCTGGAGCAAGCTCTCTCAGGATAACCTCGACATCGTCCATGCCCGCCAGGTGCTCGACACCGACCACTACGACATCAAGGATGTGAAAGAGCGTATCCTGGAATACCTGGCTGTGCGTAAGCTGCGGCTGGAACGCGGGGTAGAGGACGAACAAATCGAGGCCGGACACGAGCAAGACCGGGCCGGCGGCTCCATCTTGCTCTTTGTTGGCCCTCCCGGTGTCGGTAAGACCAGCCTGGGGCGGAGCATCGCCCGTTCTCTGGGACGTGAGTTTACCCGTATGAGCCTGGGCGGCGTGCATGACGAAGCCGAAATCCGTGGCCATCGCCGCACCTACATCGGCGCGCTGCCGGGCCGGGTCATCCAATCACTCAAACGAGCTGGTACGCGGAACCCCGTTTTTATGCTGGACGAAGTAGACAAAATCGGCGCCGATTGGCGAGGCGACCCCAGCAGCGCCCTGTTGGAAGTACTCGACCCGCAGCAGAACTTTGCTTTCCGCGATCACTATCTGGATGTGGATTTCGATCTAAGCCAGGTGATGTTCATCGCTACCGCCAACACTCTGGATACCATCCCTGCGCCATTACGCGACCGGATGGAGATTATTCAACTGGACGGTTACACCGAGTACGAAAAGGTCGAAATTGCCAAAGGCTACCTGGTCCCGCGCCAGATCAAGGCTAACGGCCTGCGCGAGGATGAAATCCAGTTTACCGAGGAAGCCCTGCGCCAGATCATCCGCGATTACACCCGCGAGGCGGGGGTGCGGAACCTGGAGCGCGAAATTGGCCGGGTGGCCCGCAAGGTGGCGACTAAAGTTGCGGCCGGCGAACTGCCCGACCCTGCCGGCGACGGCAAGAAACCAACTCAGCCGCTTATGATTGGCCCGGAACAGGTGCGCGAATACCTGGGCAAACCCCGGTTCCACTTTGAGGCGGCCCTGCGCACCGAAAAAGCCGGCGTGGCGACCGGTCTGGCGGTGACGCCGGTTGGCGGCGATGTTCTTTTCATCGAGGCGGCTCGTATGCCGGGGAAAGACCGGTTGACCTTGACCGGCCAGTTGGGCGATGTGATGAAAGAGAGCGCCCAAATCGCGCTGAGTTACGTCCGTGCCCACGCCGGTGACCTGGGTATTAACTCGGCCCAGTTCAACGACGCCGATATTCACCTGCACGTTCCCGCCGGAGCGGTACCCAAGGATGGCCCTTCGGCCGGGGTGACGATGGTGACGGCCCTGGTGTCGCTGCTCACGGATCGCCCGGTGCGCTCCGACGTGGGTATGACCGGCGAGATCAGCCTGCAAGGGCAGGTCTTACCCATTGGTGGGTTAAAGCAGAAGATTCTGGCCGCCCACCGGGCCGGTTTGCGGACGGTTATTTTTCCTCAGCGTAACGAACCCGACCTGGACGATGTGCCGGAGGATGTGCGCCGGGAAATGACCTTCTACACGGCCGAAACTATCGAGGAGGTGCTGGCTCACGCCCTGAGTTCAGCCGTCCCTTTCGGTGAGGGAGTGCTAGGCGAGACGAGGAAACCTGTGCCGGTGGAAGTGGTGTTGAATTAAATACTCCTCCGAAAACCTTGTTTCAAACCTGTCAGGTCTTGAAGACCTGACAGGTTTTCGAGTAGGCACTTAATTGATGAATACGAGGAGCAGCCGGGGACGAACCTTTGTCCCCGGCTGTTTTTATTTTAAAAATTTCCCTGGCCCTCACCCTGGTCAGGTAGGTACAAAGAGATGTTGGGCGAAAAATGGATGATTGACGAGTAAAAGGTTGGGTGATATTGTGGCGTGTGAGTGATTATGAGTTAAAATGATGTAAGAATATCGATATCGGGCGTCAAATGACGCCTCCTTACTAGTTGGGCGGGTGATGGCCTATACTGAATAAGGGAGAACCATGTTGTTCCAAACAAAAGAGAAAAGTTTTAGTTTCGGGGCTACGTTAATCCCAATATTTGTCATCCTTGTTGTAGTGACCGCAGGTCCGATTGGCTATATCTCTTTTCGTAATGGACAGCAAGCCGTCAAAAACCTGGCTAATCAAATGCAAGATTCGATCCAAGATCGCGTTGAGCATGACCTCAATAATTTTTTAGCCAGACCTCACGCGCTCAATCAAATTAATGCCGCTGCAATTCGGAGCGGTTTGGTTGGCCCACGGGACTTGACTGGTTTGCGAACACGGTTTTTTCATCAAATTCAAGCCCTTGATTCGGTAATGACCTGTGCCTTTGGGTCGGAAGTGGGTGAATTTGCCAGTGCGGGACGTCGAAGCGAAGGAGGCTTTGACAGCGCAATTGCGGATAAGAGCCTGGATAACGATTATCGTGTTTACTTGCTGGATGAACAGGGAGAACCAACTGAAGTTGTCACGGTGGTGCAGGATTACTATCCCCAGCAACGTTCCTGGTATCAAGCAGCGATTAAGGCAAAGGGTCCAACCTGGAGTCCCATTTATGTGTGGGCCTCGCAAAGCAATATTGGCATCTCGGCGGTGTTACCGGTTTATGATAAGGCCGGGAAGTTGTTGGGGGTGCAACTCTCAGCGTTATCGCTAGGGTATATTGGGCAATTTTTACAAAACATCAGATCGGTACATACGGGGCAAATCTTCATTATTGAGCGGTCTGGTTTGTTGGTGGCGTCATCCTTGGCAGAGCCGTTATTACAAAAGAGCGGGAGTGAGTCCGAGGTTGGCTTGGAACGAGTGTCAGCCGCCGCTAGTACAAATCCTTTAATTCGAGAAACGGCGAATTATCTGAAAGAACAATTTACCAATTTTGATCGGATTTCCAACAAACAGCGGATGGAGATTGAGATTAAAGGGCAGAGATATTTTTTAAGCGTTGACCCCTTTGTTGATAAATATGATTTAGATTGGCTGGTTATCATTATCATTCCAGAACCGGATTTAATGGGGCCAGTAGAAGCTAATACTCGGGCCACTATATTAATAGGCTTGATTATCTTGGCCGGAACCCTGCTTTTGGGGATAGGAATAACGCAGAGAATAACACGCCAGATTTTACAACTTAATCAGGCCGCCCAAGAAATGAGCCGGGGCAAGTGGGAGAAAATTGAAAATAATGCCCGCATCAAAGAGGTCAGACAATTGACGAGTTCATTTAATCAGATGGCCCGGCAACTGAGCGAAACTTTTGAAACTTTGGAGCAGCGAGTGCGAGAACGAACCGACGAGTTAGCCGGGGTAAATAAACAGTTGCAGCTTGAAATTGCTGAACACAAGAAAACAGAAACAGACCGGGAACGACTGATTATAGAATTACAAAAAGCGTTGGAAAATGTAAAAATGCTCAGTGGATTGTTGCCTATGTGCGCTAATTGCAAAAAAATACGAGACGATGAGGGAAACTGGCATGATGTTGTCGCTTATGTTCGTGACCATTCTGAAGCAGAATTTAGCCACGGCATCTGCCCTGAATGTATGACAAAGTTATACCCTGAGTTTTTTGGCGACAAGGGGTAAGGCAATAGAGGTGCTAACTCTTTCGATAATGATTGTCGATCACAATATGCCAGCCCCCACAAGCTTCACAGTGAATCCAGATAACTTGCCCGTTAGGGATGTCGAATATCTGGTTAACCTCGGCTACGATTAGCTTGTGGGTTTGGGGACAGTAGACGCGCTGAAGAGAATTCAATTTTTGAGTGCTCTGTAGATTACGACACATTTTGATTATCCTCTGGATGATATGGCTAG
>CAZUNT010000232.1:0-11042 GCA_964622215.1 uncultured Caldilineaceae bacterium | reverse complement strand
CTATTCAGGTTAATTATATGCTATAATCCGATTAGACCCTATAGGGGTAGGTTTTATCCATAGAGGCGTGTATGGCCGAGTTTCCCCGCTCTTTAAAACCGAATCTTGATAATATCCCCATCCTGGGCGAATCTCGGCCCCATGAGGTTCCTAATGGACTTCAAGCCACCCTCCAACAAATTGTTGATGACGTTATCACCGGCCTGGGGTGTGTCGGGGCTATGGTCGCTACCCTGGAAGCAAATAATACGCTGCCGGTTCGGGCCTATGCGGTTGATATTGCGCCTGGTTTGATTAAACAGTTAGAGGAACGATTAGGCGCCAGCTTCATCGGTCCCAGGTCAGTGGCCTACTTGGACGACAAAAAATTCAAAGATAACCTGGGGGTGCGGGCCGTCAAGGGTAATAATGGGCGCCCTGAGAAATTTATCGTCTCTGACAACTTATATGATCTGTTCAGGCCGGTTGTCAGCAAGCCTTTGTCCTTTCTGGCACAGCAGACTACGGGGATCAAGCAAGTTATTGCTGTGCCTTTCTTTCTTGAGAATGAAGTGGTGGGCAATCTCTTTGCCGCAACTCGCAACGAATTTTCAACTCGGGATATCAACTTCCTTATCGCCTTTGGTCACCAGGCCGCGACGGCCATCCAGAGCCAACGCCGTCTGGCCGAGGCTCAAGCCCTGGAAAGTATTATCTTTGATCTTCAAGCCAGCCTGACAGATGAAAATAGAGCATTTAAGGTCATCACGGATGCCGTAGTTGAAAAACTGGGCTACCTGGCGGCAGCCGTAGCGCCACGGATTGGGCATATGCTGCCTGTGCGTGCTTATACCGTCAACTCAAACTTGATCAGTCAAGATTTTGTTGACACCTGGCAGCACCGTTTGGGGTTCGAATTGCTTGGGGATAGAGCAGTGGCCTATCTTGATCACGAGGGTTACGCAGAACAACTCAGTGCCCGGGCTATCAAAAGCGGACAGGTCCAAATATCCGACAGTCTTTATGACCTAGTGAGGCCGGTAATCCCCCAACTGCCTACGTTGACCATCCAAAAATTGCTGGGGATCAAGCAAGTGATTTCGATCCCTTTCTTTTTGGAAGGGGAAGCAATCGGCAATCTTTATGTGGTGTCCCAGCGAAACCGGTTCTCACTGAGGGAACAGGAGGTTTTGAAAGCGTTTGGCCAACACGCGGCCATTAGCATCCGTAATGCCCAACTCTACCGAAAGTCAGAGAATTTGCGAGAGACGGCTCAAATTTTTGCCAAAATGGCCTTCAGTTCCGCTGCTTATGTCCACGCTCTGCGCAACCACGTGGGAGCCTTTAAAATGTTCTGGCAGATTATCAAACCAGAGCTGCCTAAAAACAGCCAAATGGTGGGTGAGGATATAGCGGGACGTCTCAATCAAGCCACTAATATCCTCGATCACCTCCATGAACCCTGGCGACAACAATCGGACAGCCAAATCGATGCCAGTAAATGTCTGCACCGAGCCGTTAACAGTGTTATCCCCAATCCACAGACACTCCAGGCCAGAGAGAATATTGCCCTCCACCTCTCCCTGGCCGAGAATTTACCTCCCGTTCACACTTCACCGGATATGCTCACCGAGGCATTCAGAGTCTTGGTGAAAAATGCGTTAGAAGCTTTACGAGAAAAAGTTAGAACGGATGGCAAGGATGGGGGTGACTTGTGGATTGAGAGTCGCCCAGGGCCTGAAACAATGGTTGACGTTTTGATTCGCGACACTGGCATTGGAATTAAACCGGAAAACTTAAACAAGATCTTTGAGATAAGATGGTCAACTAAAGATATTGGGATGGGTTTTGGTCTATTTTGGACAAAGGACTATATCGAGGGGTTGGGAGGCAGTATCAAAGTAGAGAGTGTTTGGCAACAGGGAACGTGTTTCTGTATTCGTCTCCCGATCTCAGCGAATGAAAAACCATAGAGACGACCGGGCCGGTCGTCTCTACGGTTTAAACACAATCAGCGCACCCACACCGGATCCCAGTCATTATAGGGATTATCGGACAGACTTCTGATCGTTCTGGTAGCCAAGTCAAGCACCCAAATCTGGCGGGTTTTGTTAAAACCCATATCAGACCAAAAGGCAATCCTGGCGCCGTCAGGCGACCAGGTAGGATGCTTGTCAAAATTGTCTACATTCATCGTTAAACGCTCGACAGCGCTGCCATCCAGGTTGAGTATATAAATATCCCCATTGCCGGTTTCTTCGGACACGTAGGCAATCCGGTTATCTACCGGCGACCAAGCTGCGTCATATTCAGGCTTGCCCGTGCTGGTGACACGCAACTCCTGGCCCGTCGCCAGATTAGAACGCCACAAATCCAGTTGTCCTTCCCCACGCACTACAATTTGTTCCTGTTTATTGGCTGAGACAGGCAACTCGGCCTCCAACTTGGCATAAAATGATGCATCATCGAAAGGCCGCTGATTTGAGCCATCGGCATCCATGCGATAGATTTGAACAAAACCGGCCCGGTCTGTTTTAAATAGTATTTTACCGCTTAGCTGCTCACGGGTTAGAGGGCCTGCTTCCACAGAAGATGTGGGGGTGAAGGTAGGCAAGGGAACGGGCGTAGCCGTAGGCACAAGCGTTGGGGTGGGTGTTAGGGTGAGAGTCGGCGACGGCGTGAAGGTTGGTTCAGGGGTGAAAGTTGAGGTTGGGGTAACCGTTGGGCCGGGGGGGGGGGTAAACGATGGGGTCACAGTTGATTCCACTATGGCAGGGATGGAAGTAGGCGGCTCTGGGGTCGAGGTAAAGGTCATAGTCGGTGAAGGTATAGCTGTAGGGGTAGCAGTGGGAGGCTCAAAAGCCACTGCCAGAGTTTCTTGAGCGGGTGTTGCGGACGGCTGTGGGGAGGGAGTGTTAATGAAAGAAAATAAGGCCCACATCCCGGCCAAGACTACCCCTATACCAACCAGGGTGATGAGCCAGCCGGGTGGCGCTAAGGGGGGCTGCGTTTGGCGCTTTTTCTGAGGCAACTCCACCGTGACCGCTACCGGGGCGACAGCAGCGGAAGTGGGCAGAGTAATACTGGGAACCACCGCCGCCGAGGGCACACCCGCAGGCACAGGAGGCAAGGCCTGGCGGCCTTTGCCGACGATTCCGGCCGTACTGCTCCAACTCATTTCTAAAGCTGAGGCCATATCGCCGGCGGTGGCAAAACGATCGGTCGGGTCCTTAGCCAGCGTGCGGAGGATGACACTTTCCACATCGTGGGGTAGATTAGGATTAAAATTTGTGGGAGGCGGGGGCGGTTCGCTGATATGTTTTAGAGCTACGCTCAACGGCGAGTCATCGTCAAAAGGAAGCTGGCCTGTTGCCATCTCGTAGAGAATCACACCTAACGAGTAAATATCACTGGCCGCAACGGCCGCCGCTGAAGAGATGGCTTGCTCCGGAGCGACGTAGTGAGGCGTGCCAAAGGTGTTGCCCAGCGTGGCCTGGCTCCGGTGGGCCGGCAACATAACCAGGCCAAAATCGGTCAGGATCGGCTGTCCCTCAGTCGTAATCATAATATTTGAGGGCTTAACATCCCGGTGGATGACACCCCGGCTATGAGCATAGTCAAGAGCGGCAGCCACATCGCGCATAATCCTGATAACTTTGTCACGAGGCAACAATTCCTTGCGTTCCCGGCACTGGCTTAAGAGCACGGCCAGGTCGCTGCCGTCAATAAATTCCATGACCATGTAATAACCGCTGGCATGTTTTCCAAAATCAAAAATTTGCACAATATTGGGATGGCGCAGGATGGCAATAGCTTGAGCTTCGCGGCGGAAACGCTCGGTAAAATCCGGGTCCTCCTGCAATCCCCAGTGGACCACCTTAATAGCCGTGTAGCGGTTCAATTCGGCATGGAAGCCCTTGTAAATGCGGGCCATACCGCCTTGACCAATGGCGGTTATAATCTCATAAGAACCCAGTTTTGTGCCAATATAGGGATCATTACCCGGTGTCATGAGCTGATTTCCTTGGTGGTGTGAGTGGCGGCAGCGTTCAAAATGTCGAGCAGGGCGGCAACAAATTCGTTGAAGCCCTGGGCAAAAGTATCTAAATAGTGTTGAAGCATTATTTCAGCCAATTCAAGCCTGCCTAGCTGGTGTAGGGCTGCTACATGCGGCCTAAAATCACGCAAAGAGAGGTGGAGAACTTCTTTGTCGTCGGTGAGGATGCCCCAAACCAACGTTTTGTTTTCGTTATCATCTTTGGCGCTAATAAATCGAGAGAGAGATGACCCTCTGGCGACACGGCCTACGTTTGAAAAGACCTCTTCACCCTTAATGACCTCATTGAGCACGTCAATCCGGCGGGGAATCTCATCGAGCAATTTCAACAGCGAGTCCGGTACGTGGGCCAGCAAGCGCACCGTGGCCGTGCTAGGGCTTTCCCCTTCCATAGCCACTCTTTTATGAGCTTGTAGCAACTGCCCAAAATGGTCAAGTTGAACCAGGAGTGCATAGCGGGTTTCGCTAAAAGCAGTCCAGTCAACCTGAGTTTGATGATTATTATACCACTCTAAGGCTTGTAAAGCACTTTGATAGATCGACCAAAGTTGGGTAAATGGATTGCGAAAGGTGGTAGGGTGCAGGCGCTCACGCGGATTAGTGGCCGAAGCATCCATTGGGATCATAATAGAGGGATTGTTAAATTCAGATTTATCCAGAATTTCATTGATGAGATCGCACACTTCCTGCGCTGGCGCTGAACCGTGTGCCCGTAACTCGAAGAGCTGATTCTCAATCTCCGGGGAGAGGCGATAGAGGTGCGCAAAATGGCAACGATAGAGCACCAGCAGATCGTTGACGGTATTGACCGGCTTCAAGTCAGGGTGGCGTTTAGACAACAACTTGCGTAAGGCATAGAGAGCCATCATATCAATGTCAGTATTTTCGGCCGACACTTCCAGCGTCGTCAGGCGGGGAGATTTGTCCAACGATGGTTCAGCCGCCAAGTCCACACGATAAGGAAGCTGAACGGCAGGCTCTAAGGGGGTAAGACTATTGAAGTAGACAGCCCAGGAAGCTGCTTCACCCGTCAGAATTTCGGCCAGCGCCATACCCCAGACACCATCAAAAAATATGTGGGACTGGTCAAATACCATCGAGGTAGCGGTTCGAAAAATGGTCAAGGAGTGGTCCCCAACTCCACGTTTACCTTGCCTGATATAAGCCAGGGGGCGGGAACTATCTCGTTCATCCCAATTAATGATGACCGGCGCGAATTTAAGCGCCGCCAATTCTTGATGCGCCGGGATGGACAAGCCTCTGCGGGCGCGTTCCTGGTCCATCCGTCGGATGGCAATAAGCTGATCGTCTAGCCGGGCTACGGGCACATCGACCCCTCTCGAAAGGTGATGCTCGTGAAAAATGGTGGCAATGTGACGTCGAACTGACTGAAATGGAATGGGATGCAGATAACCCCGAGTTCGGCCATTGGCGGCTTCATATACACGCCCCATCCGGTCTACCTGAAGCAAACAGCTAGATCGATCGTATAAATCTCCCTTGGGGCCGGGCTGTAGCACCTGTGAGCGAGAGTCCAGGGCGCGGGTTTCAAACAGAACGGGCTGGCCTAAAACATCCGTGTGGCAAACCGGCAGCAGATAATAACAACCTTGATAGATGATCCCAATTCTGCTTTGCCATAAGGATAAAAGGGTGCGATTTTCTCGATACCGATCTGGATTAAGGGTGGCTAGAAGGGTCATTTGTTGCTGGTAAGCGGCCAAACCCTGTTCAGCTCGGGCGGCATAGTTTTTCTGGACCCAATTCTGCTGTTCAGGGGGCAAAGCTTCCAGGCGGTTTTGTAAAAATTTATCAAAACGCCGCCGCCGATAAGCGGCATAATTTTCAGTGGGGGTAGCATCCTGTCCACGCTGGTAGGGGCGTTGGGTACCCCAGGCCTGACGGAGTTGCCGGAAGGCCAAAGTGCGATCCTGCTTGGCTGCTTCAGCCGCCTGTTCTAACAAGCTCAGGTAAACCCGCTCACGCCACTCATTCTGGAGCAAATCGTCATATTGAAAATAAATTTGGCTGACCGCACAAACCCAGGCCGCTAATTGATCGGCAGATAATAGCTGGAGCCTGTAATCTGCCAGGGCGGTTTGAAAACCTGTTGTTTCGTTGGCGTGGCGGGCCGAATCTTCACGTAAGGCAAATTCCAGGTAGAATTGCCACAAGCCCTCCGGAAAGGCGCTTTCCGGGTCTTTGCCGGCCAGGGTGAGCAATTTTTGATAACCTGCCAGTACCGCCGCCGGGCCGACAAAAAACGTGCCATAGAGGGTACTGGGCAAAATGTGGCGGGGTAACATTTCGATACCCCGCATCAAGGCGGTGATGTCAGATTTAGCCTGCTCGGCTGGCAGCGTCCGGCCCCGAAGCCGGGTCAATCCGCCGAGCACCAGTCCCACAATATTGCCCGCCGGAATAACTGCCGCAATTTGTTCCTGCAACGCTTCTACCTCGGCTACAGGGCGATTAGAAAAACGGGTCAGATCTGCCGGGGGAATGACCTTATGAATCGAGGCCAGAGTCATCGCCGCGGCTTTGGAATAAGCCTCATGGTCAAAATCTGAACTTGGCTCGTTAGGTTCGGAGGAGGGCAATTCTGCCATCTCGCGCTTTCTTGCTTAAACAATAGAATTAATATTTGTTTGGGATTATAGCATAGGCTCAAAATTTAAGCATGTTAAACGGAAACCGGAACACGAAGATACGAAGGGGTGAAGAGACGAAAAGGAAGGTAAGTCAGCCACATATCTTTTGTACATCGTATAAGCATGACATCATTGACAATTCCAAAGGCTAACGATAAGATAGGTACAGGAAGTAATGGAGCCATCTCCACCCTGGAGCCATTAGCCCATCTATCAGGGTTTACTAATGATCTCTATTTCTCGCCGCGAATGGCGTTGGGCCATCGGCTGGTCAATAACCGTTCTTTTCATAAGTTGCCTGCCCTATCTTATCGCTACTACGACCGCGCCGGAAGGGTGGCAATTTGCCGGTATCCTGTCCAATCCCCTGGATGGAAACTCTTACCTGGCTAAAATTCAGCAGGGAATTGACGGCGCCTGGCTGTTTCACCTGACCTATACCTCGGAACCGCACACAGGCACTTTGATCTATCCGCTCTACTTGGGGCTTGGACACCTGGCGGCTTTACTCCACCTATCTGCAGTGATGATGTTTCACTTGGCCCGGCTTGCAGCCGGATTACTCCTGCTGCTCATCGCTTTCCGGTTTATTGCCTGGGTCACGCCCCAGCCCCAGGAGCGACGATTAGCCTTTATCTTACTACTGACCGCCTCCGGTTTTGGCTGGCTGGGAGCCATCTTCGGCGCATTTCCCATTGACCTGTGGATTCCTGAAGCTTTTGTGCCTTACAGTCTTTACACCAACCCTCATTTCCCCCTCGGCCTGGCCCTGATGCTGGTCATATTCCAACAAGTAGTTCAGAATTCAGAATTCAGAGTTCAGGGTTCAGAATTCAGAATTCAGAATTCAGAGTTCAGAATTCAGAATTCAGAGTTCAGAGTTAAAAATTTACCATTCACAATTTACAATTCACAATTAATTCTTTCTTCCCTCGCCCTGGCCTTCGTCCTGCCTTTTGCTATGCTCACCATCTGGGCCATTCTGGCCATATATCTCGGCTGGCTTTACCTCAAACGCCGCCGTTTGCCCTGGCCGCAAATCTGGCTTACACTGGGGGTGGGCCTATGTTCTGCCCCGGTGATTTTCTACGATTATTGGGTTTCAAAGACCAATCCAATCTTCGCCGGCTGGACAGCGCAAAATATTACAGCCGCCCCGTCGTTTCTGGATTTACTCCTGGGTTACGGGCCGGTTGGCTTGCTGGCAGTGCTAGGCGGCCGGGTTATTGTCCAACGGGGCCAAACCCAGCCGGGGTCAGGCGAGTGGCTGGTCTTGTGGTGGGCCATTGGCGGAATTTTGCTGGTCTACTTGCCGTTTGATTTACAGCGGCGCTTGATTACCGGCTTGCATATTCCACTGTGCCTCCTGGCCGCTCTGGGCTTAAGCCGTTGGTTGGCAAGCAGCCGCTTTCCTTTAAGCCAGCGTCGCCAGATTACAACGACTGTGGTTGCTTTGGGGGCGTTAGGAACCCTGTTTGTGTGGACCATCCCCTTACTGGCCATGCTCCAATCTCCGGCCACATCAGAGACAACCGCCCTGCTCTTTGTTCGCCGGGAGGAAGCGGCCGCCTTCGCCTGGTTGAGAGAAAACGCCGTGCGTGATGCTGTCGTCCTGGCCTCGCCCCGGGTGGGTATGTTTATCCCTGCTCAAACCGGCACACGTGTCTTTTATGGTCATCCGTTTGAAACAGTTGAAGCGAAAAAGAAAGAGGCTATGGTAGAGGCTTTTTATCGCGGCAATCTGGACACGATTCCGCCGGCGGTTGATTTTATCTTTTATGGCCCGTCTGAACAAGCATTGGGCCGGCCGGCCATCCTATCAACCCTGCCGGTAGTTTTTTCACAAGACAACTTGGTGATTTATAAGGCACAGTAAACTTATGCCCACACTCAAATTGGAGGTAACCCCCTCGATGATCGGCACGTTTTTGCTAGGACTGGTATCGATTATGCTGCTCTCCGCCGGGCAAACATCCCTTAAAGCCGGGCTTAATGCTATTGGCGGGGTCAGCCTGGCCGACGGCCTGGGCGGCCTGTTCAAACTCTTTCAGACGCCCTGGGTTATCGTCGGCTTTATGTGCTATGGTTTGAGTTCAGTTCTCTGGCTGGATGTTTTATCGAAGTTGGATTTTAGCCTGGCCTTCCCTATGGTGGGCCTCACTTATGTTTTTACGCTCCTGATTGGACGTTTTTTCTTCGGCGAAACCGTCGGCTGGGAACGTACCCTGGGGGTGGTGCTGATTCTTAGTGGCGTTTTCTTTTTAATCCGGAGTGGAACGGCAAGGTAAACATTGTTGCCCAAGTTGTGGAAATTTCGTTCACCCAGATTCCCGTGGACGTTGGCTTACTTTTGCGCCATCTTTTACTTTACCCTACTCGACCAACCGGGCTTCATTCCAAGTGTCAAAACCCTTAGCGCCGGCCTGATCCTGGCCTTATTTATTCCCTGGCTGGTTATAAAAATATGGCGGCGCGTGCCGCCGGGCCGAACACCACTCGATTATCTATTTCTGGCTATGCTTGGCCTGCACTTCATTTCGGCGGCCTTATCGTCCAGTTTTCGCCTGACCCTGTATAGTTTGTGGTTGGTGTTGGTAAGCATTTTGCTTTTTTACTTCATGCTTGATCAATTACAGGTCGGCCGGGAAGATTTTCTCTGGCGGGCGATTTTTTTGGTAATTGCCCTGGTGCTGGAACTGGCGTTGGTGGAATTTTTCGCCTGGTATCTGGGCCTCCTGCCGATGATAGGTTTTGAAATCAATTGGCCGGCCATCGCGGGCTGGACACTCCCCCCCAACCCGCGCCGGCTTACCCTGGCCCTGCCCACTGTGCCTTCCGCCCCTCCTTTTTCGGCCTACGTCGCCCTGTTTATTCCCCTGGCGGTGGGGCTGATGTTCAGCAGCCGCCGCTTATCCACTCGTCTCGGTTTTGGGGCGTTCAGCCTGCTTTCGTTCATCGTCCTGCTGCTCACCTTTTCCCGGACGGGGCTAATCCTCCCCCTGGTTGGTCTACCGCTATTGTTCTTGCTGGCCTGGTTAAGCAGATCACAGTTACAGTCTCAACCGGATGTTGGAGTTGCCCCCCAAGCCATGGCCAGAGTAAGCAAATCGAACCGAAAGCGGTTGAGCCTGATAGTACTGCTGATCATCACCCTCGCCGCCGGCTTTCTATGGCTGAGTGGTGATTATCTGGCCAAGGAAACTCTGGCTAATCGCGGCGGCAGCAACCAAGTTCGTTTCTCGCTCATTCAAGCCGCCATTTTGATGTGGCGAGATCATCCCCTTATCGGCATCGGGCCTGGCCTGTTTGGCCCTTTTTACCGGTACTACACTTCGCCTAATCCTTTTTTTCTGCTGAATTTGAGCGCCCACAGTTTCTATTTTCAACTCCTGGCCGAAGAAGGGTTAATCGGGCTGATTTTGGCCGGCTCAATCGCAGTGGTAGCCGCTAAAACAGCTTATTATCGCCTATTGGAGCCTAAAAAACCCGCTCAACAGTGGCGACTTCTGGGGGTCGTCTCCAGTCTGACCGCTTTTTTTATCACCGCCCTCATCGAACAGCTTTGGTGGCCGGCTTTTTTGATTCCGGTTTGTTTGCTGGCGGCTTATCTATTCTACCGGCCAGGGGTAGAGAGCGAAGCGCCAAAACCGGGGCAGCCTTTGTTGACACGAACCGGGTTGTCTCAACTTTACCTGGTTTTACTCATCGGATTGGGAGCGACGTTTTTCTACTTCAACACCATCGCCGCTCGCTTTTTGAGTTTGACAGAACGAGTTGAACCGGGGCAGGAGTTAGCCACCGCCCAGGAGGTAAACCGGCTCCAGGGTTTTGATCCCGGACTACCTATCTACCCTCTGAGTCAGGCTTACTACAAAGGCCAGTATGTTATCAAAACACTAGGAGTCATCCCCTGTACGGCCCCACCCGCTTCTATGGCCCAGAGCGAACAAACCACCCTGGAAGAAGCGATTAGCCTCTACGAACGGGGGCTGGACCCGATTCCTGGGCATCCTCTCTATTGGGCCAATCTTGCCTCGTTATACTGGCTCAATCGACAACCTGACCAAGCCCAGGCAACCTTGCGGCAAGCCATCAACTTAAGCAGCACCGTCGATCCCAAAATTGAAATCTTTCTCCTCAATTCCGGCTGTTACTACGAGTTGGCCGGTGATACGGCCGGCGCTGTTACCGCGTATGCCCAGTTGTTAGAACATAACCCCCACCTGTTAAGTTCAGTCTTTTGGTCAACCTCCACTTTTAGGGCCAAACATCTGCCAGAAATCATCGAAACTGCCCGGCGCCGCCCTACCGACCCCCACGAGCGACTTTTATTAGCTATTGAGCTGGCTTTGGCT
>CAZUNT010000231.1:0-11083 GCA_964622215.1 uncultured Caldilineaceae bacterium | reverse complement strand
CTTATCCCTTTTCGCCATTCAGGCAAACTGGAAATTTCAGTGTGCGCTTGGTATAAAAGAAGGTTCGTCAATCATCTCTCCTTGTTCTTGTTGAAGCATCTCGACGATACCAAGATTACCAGATCGATATTGCTGATTATAGAGACGAACCTGATTCTCTAATTCTTTGAAAGACCACTTGCTAATTTCTTTAGCATAATCAATGATCTGCCCAACAACTACCCGGCGTGCTTCTGGATTGCGCCACAGTTTCGTTTCGACGATAGTCAGATAGCCTTGAGGACTTAGGTAAAGGTTGTCAATAAAGCCAACTTTTGTTGGAACTTCTCTACCAATGGACATGGGAGGCGAAAAAACAGGTTCTATCTCGTCTACAGGTAGGATTTCAGGATTGGCGCGGATTAGTTCTTGAATCCAACCTTCGTCAAATGTTTTTTGGGTAAAGGAAATTCGTTTTGGCCTGATGATTGAGCCATCAGAGTGTTTCAAGAGTGGTGTACCGGTTCTACGTTTGCCTGGTATAATCATCTGTCTAACCCTTCAATGAAGCCAAAAGTTAGTTGTTCATTATTGAACTACCATTCTTCATCCCCATCGGTCTGGTGTATCCGTATTCGTCCAACCTCAACAATCCATAGCTTCTGTGAGACGGACATCTGTTCAACTGTTTGCAGGAATTGTCTGATTAAAGTTTCCAACAGAGAAATACTTGGATTTCGCGGCACACGAATGACGACGATACCACCGGCCTGCTGAGGAGGAAACCGAGTCACATCGGCAAAATCCAAGTCTAACGTGATAAGGCAACGCTGTTCACGACAACAGACCTCATACAAACGTTGGTCAGAACTTCCCTGCATCACTTCTTGATGAACAGTGTGAACATCGTGCCCGGCACTTTCAAAGATATGTTGAGTGCGTATGCCAAAGTTCTCGTCTAGCTTAAATTTCATACTACAACTTCTGTTGGAATATCCACATATCGTTCCCGGGCCATCTCCGCCCCATAGGCAATAGCAGCACGAATGTCCTCCAATGTCAATTGAGGATACTCTTCTAAAAGTTCCTCCATTGTCGTGCCGTTAGCCAGGAAGTCAAGAAGCAGAGATACCCAGATGCGAGTACCACGAATACACGGCTTGCCAAAACAAACATTAGGGTCTATAGAGATTCGTTCCAGTAAAGGATTCATCAAAAGTCCTCCTTCAAAAATAGCTCTTGGAATGCAGAATTAATTCTGCACTCCAGATTTTCATTAATCGGTGGCGTGCAGGCCGCTCATGAACACTCCTCTATCCAATCTCCAGCCTTATCCGCTTATTAATCTTCCCCTTACTCTCATACCCTGCCACCCGAATCCGGCCCACCTCGCGGGTGTTGTTGACGTGCGTGCCGCCGTCGGCTTGCAAATCCAACCCCTCGATTTCGACGGTGCGGACTTCGGTAATGCCTTCCGGCAGGAGGTTGATCTTGGTGCGGATCAGATCGGGTATCCGGAAGGCTTCTTCACGCGGCAGGATTTTGACCCGCACGTTGCGAGCCGCGGCGACTTCGACGTTCAGCTTCTCCTCAATTTCTTTGACCAACTCCTGCCGCAGCGTTTCGAATTCAAAGTCCATCCGGCCGCTGAGTTCGTCCATATTGCCGCCGGTCACTTGCGCCCCGTAATCCCGCCAAACGACGCCGCAGAGAATGTGGAAAGCAGTGTGCGTCCGCATCAGTTTATAACGGCGCTCCCAGTCAATCTGGCCGTGAACGGCTGCCCCAACGGCAGGCAGGTTTCCGCGCTCCGCGAGCCAGTGCCAGATGTGCTCGCCCTGCCGTTTAACCTTAGTCACCAACTTGCCGTCCAGCCAACCAACATCGTTGGGCTGGCCCCCGCCGCCGGGGTAAAAAGCGGTTTTGTCCAGGGCTACGGCGTTTTCTTCGGGGTTGACCGCTACTACGGTCGCCTCGAATTCTTGCCGGTAAGCATCGGTATGGGCTAAAAGTTCAGTCATCATGCCTCCAAACGATTTGCGATTTACGATTTACGATTTACGATTTTGGATTTACGATTTGAACAGCTAATCGTAAATCGTAAATCTGAAATCGTAAATCAAAAACTCTCATCCCTACATGGGACGAGAGTCTCAATAACATCTCGCGGTACCACCCAAATTAGTGTTGCCACTCACTCAACCGCCTACGAGAATAAAACGTAAAGCGTAAGGCGTAAAGCGTAATAGTTGGCAGGCATTTTGGCAGCAAGACCATTACGTTTCACGTTTTACGTTTTACGCACCGATAGGCGTGCCCCGATAACGAGGAACAATTCCGGCTGAGTCTACTCAAGAGGGGTTAGCTCTTTTTGGGTCAGCAGCTCGGGAAGGATTTTCGGCAAGTTCGCCGGGTCCGGCTCACACCACCCCGGACTCGCTGGGCCTCGTGGCTTGCTTACTCGTTTCCGTCGTCGCTTTTGAAACTGTTAATGACGGCAAAAACTATATCATCAAGCTCAGGTGTTGTCAAATTCCCCAAAATACCCATAAATTCACATATGGGCTTGACGATTAGCAAGGGGTTATGATATTATCAAATTACTAACTTTGGTAAATGTCCACCTTTCTATTGGATATTTTCGCTAATGTTGTCACAAACTGCCATGTTTCCTCAATTGGCCCTTCAACTGAAAAGGAAAGTTTGTATCCCAATTCTAAGCCAGGTTGCCCAGGATCGGCTGGCCGGTTTTATCCTGGCCGGCGCAGCCGGGTTACAGGTTGGTTTGGTTTCGGCAGGTTTACCGAGTTGGCCGTGCCCTTTCTGGCACGTAACTGGAATTCCATGTCCGGGTTGTGGCCTGTCACGAGCGATCATGGCTCTGCTGCAAGGTGATTGGTCCACCTCAATCAGGTTACATGCTTTTGCGCCGCTTTTTGTTTTAGCTTTTATCGTGATCATTGGCGCTGCTATCCTGCCGGCCAAGCCAAGAAATTGGCTGATTGACCGGCTAGAATGGGTGGAACGCCGCACGGGAATTACGGCCATCTTGCTGGTCGGCCTGGTGCTGTACTGGCTGATTCGCCTGCTGGTCTTTCCCGCAGCGTTTATAAATTTAATCAAGGGGTAGAGGCGATCTACTCCACATTTTCCAGGAAAGGGAGGTTCATAAAATGGCTGTATTAGGTTCAATCTTATCCATTATTGCCGGTATAGGCTCTCTGATCTGCTGGATTATGGTTCTCATCAAGATGTTCCCAGCCGAAGGAGCGCTGAAGGGTATTTTGGCCATCATTTGCGCCTTATATGCCTTCATTTGGGGCTGGATCAATGCAAGCCGCTTTAATCTGAGAAACGTTATGATTGCCTGGAGCGTCTGTATTCTTCTGTCCATTATTGGCGGGGGCATGCAAGGAGGTAGCGCGGCGCTGCAGGGCTTCAACAGCAGCTATCTGGTCCCATTGGCCTCAATCGTGGCGGCTGTGCTTGGATTTTAGGGCCTGGTTTTACGGATTGTAAAACTGAATAACCTCAAATCGATCCTCTAAAAATAAACCCCACTTATCGTGGGGTTTGTTTTTTAGAAGGCCCATACTTTAAAAACCCGATTGGACTAACGCTCACAAATCTACTAAAATACCGATTAGATATGGGGGTGGATGTCGCCCGGTGGCGGCCCTGGTCTTCAAAATCAGTGGGCGGTTGCGAGCAGCAGGCGCCGGTGGGTTCGACTCCCATCTACTCCCGCTCAGCAGGTTCAATCGGACCTATTTAGAACCATTTTTATCTTGCGCAGCAAGGTTTGCGTAGTGAATGGTTTTTGCAGAAAATTTGTCTCCTGGTCCAAAATATGGTGATGGACAATAATATCACTCGTATAGCCTGACATATACAACACTTTGAGGTGGGGCCGAAAAACGGCTATGTGTTGGTGCAGTTCTCGCCCATTCATTTGGGGCATAATCACATCGGTGAGCAGCAGATCGAGACCATTTTGATAAGTTGAGGCCAGGCTGAGCGCCTCCGTAGGGGTGGGGGCTTCAAGTACGGTGTATCCATACACTTTAAGGGTGTCACAGACCAGTTGGCGGATCATTGCTTCATCTTCCACCACCAGCACGGTTTCCGTGCCAGAAACGGATCCAATGTCGCCCTCGTTTAAGTGGTTGGGCTGCTCTATATTTTCGGCCCGGGGAAAATAAATCTTAAAGGTTGTCCCTATACCCGGTTCGCTGTAGACCCAGATGTAACCCTGATGCTGCTTAACAATACCAAAGACGGTGGCCAGCCCCAAGCCTGTCCCCTGGCCTACTTCTTTGGTCGTGAAGAAGGGTTCAAAAATATGCTGTTTAGTCTCCGCATCCATCCCGTAGCCTGTATCACTCACCGCCAGCATAATATAATGACCCGGTTGGATATTGGCATGTTTTTCCAGGTAAGCCTCATCCAGATAGGCCTGGGCCGTTTCGAGGGCGAGTTTGCCGCCATGAGGCATAGCGTCGCGGGCGTTGACGACCAAATTCATCAAGATTTGCTCAATTTGCGCTTTATCGGCCCGCACCGGGCATAACTCTGGGGTCAGCGTTGTTCTCAGTTCTATATCTTCTCTAATCAGGCGTGGGAGCATTTGCTGCAGCTCGCCAACCACCTCATTGAGGTCGAGCAGGCGCATTTCCAGGAATTGTTGGCGGCTAAAGGCTAAGATTTGCCGGATAAGTTTAGCCGCTCGCTCGGCTGCTTTTTTTATCTGTATTAAATTGGTATACAGCTCATGCTCCGGGGGTAGCTTCTGCAAGCTCAGGTCGGCATAGCCAATCATAGGCACCAGTAAGTTGTTAAAATCGTGGGCCATACCACCGGCTAACTTGCCAATGGCTTCCAGCTTTTGGGTTTGCCGAATTTGTTCCTCCAACTGCGCTCGCCGCTTTATCTCCTGGCGTAATTGCTCGTTTGTCTGTTCGATTTGGGCTTCAATTTTTTTGCGTTCGGTAATGTCGGTGATGATGCCGATCCAGCCCGTAACACTGTCCGAGTCGTTCATCAGCGGTGAGAACGTGACCAAAGCCGGGTAATGACTCTGATCACGCCGGTGGACGACAACCTCGCCGGTCCAGGTCTGTCCCGCTTTCAATTTTGTCCTAATCAAGTCTGTCTCTGCTTCAGATACACGGGGGGTGATAACTTCCGGTAAATTGCGCCCTATAACTTCGGCGGCCGACCAGTCATAAACAGTTTCAGCCGCGTCATTCCAGTAGGTGATGGCTCCCCCCATATTACCGGCAATAACCACCTGCCCAACCCGGTCGAGCAAGCTGGCTTGAAGGCGAATAGCCTCATTCTTTTGCCGCAGTTCGTCCGCTTGCGCTTCGGCCAGACGGGCCTGGGCAGCTGCCTTACGCCGGGCCGTGTCGGCAATAACCCGGCCAACCACCAGGCCGACCAACATCACGCCGTAGGTAAGCAGGCCGAGCGGATTCGTCCAGCCCCCCTGCGGGCCAAGACGCAGGTAGGCAATGACCAGGGTGGTTAGCCCGGTTACGACTATCCACCCCGGCTCTAACAGGATCAGGGCCAGAATGGGCGGCAGGAGGGTGGCTATGGGCAGCACATTAGCAAAAGCCGGGGGAGATATCATTACAGCGACGACTATGGTGGTATGGATAACGCTGAGGTGGCGCGACGGTTCCCAGCACCGCCGCCAGTAAAGATAAAACAGGATACTGGAAAGGCTTGCACTCAGAAATATAAACAGGAGGGCCAGCGGCTCTGAATTTTGGAACCACAACAAAAATACTACCCATCCCAGGAGGGGAGGGATAGCTAAGAGGACAAGTGCGGCCTGACGTTGCGTAATATTCATGGCTTGACCTCCTACATTTTCATCGCGCCGATAAACTTCATCGTCTCGACGCCGACCATGCCAACTGGTGGCAGCAGCTCAATCACCGGCTCTTTTTTTGTCTAACTTTCCAATCCCCTTAAAGATGAATCGCCTCTCCCAACGCCACATGGGCCGCTTCCATAACTACCTCGCTCAAGGTGGGGTGGGGATGGACCGTGTGCGCTATCTCCTCGACGGTGGTTTCCAAGCCAATCATCCCGGTTGGTCCGGCTATCAATTCGGTCACATGCGGGCCGACCATGTGGACGCCCAACACCTCATTATATTTACTCTCAGCCACAATTTTGATAAAACCGATATTTTCAGCCAGGCCGACGGCTTTGCCGTTCGGCTGGAAGGGAAACTTACCAACCTTGACTTCATATCCCTTTTCTCGCGCCTGCGCCTCGGTCAGACCCACCGAAGCCACTTCAGGGTAACAGAAGGTGCAGCGGGGCATATTGGCGTAATTGAACGGCCGGACTTCATGCCCGGCAATCACGTCGGCGGCGGCAATCCCCTGGGTGCTGGCGACGTGAGCCAGAGCCAGTTTGCCCGTCACATCGCCGATGGCATAAATATTAGGCACATTGGTCTGCATCTTGTCGTTGATTTGGATAAAACCCCGCTCGGTTTTGACGCCGACACTTTCCAGGCCCATGTTTTCACTATTCGGTGCGACACCGATAGAGATCAATGCTTTTTCGGCCTTGAGGGTTTCGGTTTGGCCGTTTTGACTTACCGTCAGCATGACCCCGGTTCCATCCGTCTCGACCTTTTCGACCTTCGCCCCTGTTTTGACCTTGATACCTTTCCGGCTAAATTGTTTGGCTACTTCCTGGCTGACCTCCTCATCTTCCAGCGGCAGCACCCGGGGCAGCATCTCAACCACGGTCACATCGGCCCCATAACTGTGGAAAACGTAAGCGAACTCCATCCCAATCGCGCCGGCGCCCACCACAATCAAAGAAGCCGGTACCTGGGTCAATTCCAGCGCCTGGTGGTAAGTCATTAGCTTTTGGCCGTCAATTTCTACCCCAGGAATGCTGCGGGCGCGCGCGCCGGTAGCAATGATGATATTTTTGGCGGTGTGGATAGCCCCGTTGACTTCAACTTCGGTTTGGCTCTTGAGTTTCCCAAACCCATCAATAACCTCGATTTTATTCTTCTTCATCAAAAAAGCCACACCCTTGGCCTGTCGTTGACTCACCTGCCGACTGCGTTGCTGCGCCGCGCTGTAATCAACCTTTAGATTGTCGAAGCTGAAACCGAAGGTTTTGCCTTCTTTTAGTAAATTAATCACTTCGGCGTTGCGCAGCAGGGCTTTAGTCGGGATACAGCCCCAATTCAGGCAGATACCCCCCAAATGCTCCTTCTCGACGATGGCCGTTTTTTGCCCCAGTTGGCTGGCTCGAATTGCGGCCACGTAGCCACCCGGACCGCTACCAATCACAATTGTATCGTAGTTGCTCATAAATTTGCCTTTTTAGATAGAATTTAGATTTAGAATGGGTTAGTGCATTATACCATCACTACTTTGAGAGGCGAAAAAGTACAAAAAAGAAATAATGACGAGGAAGTATTTCTGGGACCTAATTCCAGTTGGCGAGTTAAAGACTTTTGTGTAAAATATGATCAATACGGTTAACAATTTTAATAAGTGAGACTCGGTATGGAACAACAAACGCCCGCCTATATTACCATCGTGGAGGGACCACCCCCGGATTTTCGTAATGTTTCTCATGAGTGGACCATCGGCGTGCTGGAAGGAACAAAAAACAGCGAGATAGGGTTGTGTGAAATGCGCACTTTTAATGGTCCCAAACTGGTTGAACGCTGCCAGAATGCCTGGCGCGAGGGTCGCCCCGCTCGCCTCGATTTTCCTACCGGCGATGGGGCACGCAAAGAACTTGACATCCTGGCTGCTCGTTGGGAAGCCGTTGAAGAAGGACACAAGTTATACTTGTGGGTGAGGATGTGATTAATTGTGAATGGTGAATTGTGAATGGTTAAGTTAATGAGCCGCTCTTCTCTAATTTAGGGAGAGCGGCTTTTTTTGGATTTTTTCAAGGATGCTTTTGGCAGAGTTAGTTTGACCTCGGTCCAACTTCCGCTGGTATCTCGGCCAATGGTCAGTGTTCCCCCCAGCGCCTCGGCGCGTACTCGCAGGTTCGCCAGCCCGGCCCCGCCCCGATCTACCGGGCGCGTCTCGATTTCGGTAAAATCAAAACCCTTGCCGTTATCGGCGATGATAACATCCAGTTGGTGGTCATAACCGGCCACAGTTAGCCGGACATTTTGGGCCTGGGCATGTTTGCGAATGTTTAACAGCGCCTCCTGAATGACCCGGCTGAGGCTTAACTTTTGCAACGTGGAAAGGTCAGGCAACGAGTCTGGCCCATCGAGGTGAAACTCCACAGGCGGTCCCCCTCGTTCCCGGTGGACATCGATAGCGTATTGAACATACTCGGCCAACGTTGCCTCTGGCCCAAGTCGAGGCGGGCGCATATCGGCAATCAACTCGCGCACCTGAGTTGAGGCAAACTGGAGGCGCCCTTCTAACTCCACCAGTTCTTGGTTTAGCATAGCCAAATTGCCTCGCTCCAGCAGTTTGCGACAGATGCCGGCTTGGAGGCCCAGTTGTAAGGTGGTCTGAGCGGCGCCGTCGTGTAATTCTCTGGCCATATAGCGCCGCTCATTTTCGAGGGCTTTAAGTAATTTCTCACGCTGAGATGTCATCGTCGTCGGTTATTTCACCACAATATTGACTAACCGCCCCGGCACGTAAATCACCTTAGCCGGCATTTTACCTTCCAGGTGACGCTTTACGCCTTCGGCAGCCAGGGCTTTAGCTTTAGCCTCTTCCTCGTCAATCTCGGTAGGAACTTCGATTTTGTCACGGACTTTGCCATTGACCTGAATAGCAATTTCCACGACATCCTCTTTAGCCAGTTCCTCGTCCCAGCCGGGCCAGTTTTGCCGGTGGACGCTGTAGGACTGGCCCAGTTTTTCCCACATCTCCTCGGCGATATGCGGGAAGCCGGGGGCCAACAACAACACCAGGGTATGGATAGCTTCGGTCCAGGCCGGGTGGTTAACCACCCCAGGCGCAGCGGTACGAATGGCGCTCAGGGCGTTGGTGTATTCCATCAACCCGGCCACCATCGTGTTGAAGCTAAAATCCTGGATATCCTGGGTAACCCGGCGAATGGCCTGGTGCTGCTTGCGCCGCAGTTCGCGCAGTTGCGCCTCCGCAGGCTCACCCCTGCTCCCTCGCTTCGCGTCTCCTGCTCCCCTGCTCTCACCTGTCACCAACTCCCACACCCTCTCCAAAAATCGCTGCACGCCCAGGATGCCCTTGCTGTCCCACGGGCCGCCCTGGTCCCAGCGGAAGCCGAACATCAGGTAACCACGCACCGTATCGGCCCCATACGCCTGGACCAGGTCGTCGGGTGCAACCACGTTGCCCCGGCTTTTGCTCATCTTCTCCCGGTCTTCGCCCAGGATGATGCCCTGGTTAAACAAGGCGTTCATCGGCTCGTCAAACTTGACCACACCCATATCGTGCATGGCCTTGGTGAAAAAGCGGGTGTACAGCAGGTGCATGGTGGCATGCTCGATGCCGCCGGTGTACTGGTCAACCGGCAGCCAGTACGCTCCTTCGACCGGGTTGAAGGGGGTATCAGCAGGCGACAACGGCTCATTTGCTTTCCAATGCGGGTCCATATAGGCGTACTGGTACCAGCTTGAGCACATAAAGGTATCCATCGTGTCCGTTTCACGCTCGGCCTCACCGCCGCACCTGGGGCACTTGACCCGCCGGAAGCCCTCGTGGAACTTCAAGGGCGACTCGCCAGTGGGCATAAATTGCACGTCCTCCGGCAGTTCAACCGGCAGGTCCGCGTAAGATACGGGCACAATACCGCAAGTGGGGCAGGTAATCATAGGAATAGGCGCGCCCCAGTAGCGCTGCCGGCTGATCAGCCAATCGCGCAGGCGATACGTCACCGCAAACTTACCGATACCTCGCTGCTCCAGCCAGCGGGTGACGGCGATCCGTCCTTCCGTTTCCGGGGTCAGCTCGGCAGGCAGGCCGTATTGCTGGGCCAGTTCCGGCGTCCATTCGTTCAGGCTGTATTTGCCGATGGTGGCGAAGCCGGTAAATTGACCGCTGTTGACCATTGTGCCCGGCTCGGTGTAAGCTACGGTGAAGGGTTGGCCGTCCCAATCTTTGGGCGCAACCACCACCGGGATGGGCAGGCCGTATTTCTGGGCAAAAGCGAAGTCCCGTTCATCGCCGCAGGGTACGGCCATAATCGCCCCGGTTCCGTAAGTCATCAAGACGTAATCGGCAATCCAGATAGGGATACGCTCGTTGTTGACCGGGTTAATGGCATACGCGCCGATGAAGACGCCGGTTTTCTCCTTGTCCATCGCCAGACGGTCAATTTCGGTCTGGCGGGTGGCCTGGGCCACGTAGGCGTCCACGGCCGCCTTTTGCGCCGGTGTGGTCAATTGGGCTACCAGCGGATGTTCCGGGGCCAGCACCATAAAGGTCGCCCCCCACAAGGTATCGGGCCGGGTAGTGAAGATAGGGATGTCGTAACCGCCCTGTTCGGTTTTGAAGACGACCTCGGCCCCTTCGCTGCGGCCAATCCAGTTCTTTTGCATGGCATGGACGCGTTCCGGCCAGTTCAGGCGCGAAAAGTCCAGCAGTTGTTCGGCGTAGTTGGTGATTCTAAAGAACCACTGGTTCAAATCTTTTTTGATGACCGGCGTACCGCAACGCTCGCAGTGGCGGTCTTCGCCCCAAACCTGCTCACGGGCCAGGGTGGTGTTGCAGGTGGGGCAGAAATCCACCGGGGACATGGTTTTGTAGGCCAGGCCCATGTCGTACAGTTTCAAAAAGAACCACTGGGTCCATTTGTAGTAGCTGGGGTCCGAGGTGATGGCCTCGCGGCTCCAGTCGAACATAGCTCCCATCGAGCGCAGTTGTTGGCGCATCCGCTCAATGTTGGCGTAGGTCCAGGCTTTGGGATGAATGCCGCGCTTGATGGCCGCGTTTTCGGCGGGCAGGCCAAAGGAGTCGAAACCCATCGGGAACAAAACGTTGTAGCCCTGCATACGCATCCAGCGGGCGCGCACATCGCTGGGGGACATGGCATACCAGTGGCCCATGTGCAGGTCGCCGCTGGGGTAGGGGTACATGGTCATGGCGTAATA
>CAZUNT010000230.1:0-11099 GCA_964622215.1 uncultured Caldilineaceae bacterium | reverse complement strand
GAACCCTACCTGGTCAATTAGGACTTCTCGTCAGGACGGAAGTAAGTTGCCGGTCTTACCAAAAAATTTGCGCTTAATCACGATGTTACTAGCTTTGATCCTGTTGATCCTCTGGCAGTCGGTTTCCGCCGCCTCGGCTAACTTGGTCTGGTGGCCGTATTTGCAGCAAGTGACAGACTCCAGCGTCATCATCCTCTGGACGACTCGCACCGGGGCCAACCCGGTGGTACATTATGCCATTGATAACGCTTCGCCTCCCGTCGGGGATGCCGGCTATAGCCGGGCAGCCACGGGGACCACCCGCCCCACACCGCTCCACACCCACATGCACCGGGTCGAGTTGACCGGCCTTTTGCCCGACACCATCTATTCTTACAAAATCTACGTCGATAACGAGGACCTTCTGCCCGGCCAAACCCTCTCCTTTCAAACGGCTCCCCGGCCGGGCAGCAACACCCCCTTTCGCTTTATTGCCTTTGGCGATTATGGCAACGATACCCCCAGCCAGCGGCGCTTGCGCGACCAGATGCAGCGCGACTCGTTCCGCTTTATCCTGACAACCGGCGACAACACCTATGAAAACGGGGCTTACCGGGAGTTCGATACCAACGTCTTCCAGATTTATCGGGACTTGTTCAGCCGGACGCCCCTCTTCCCAATCCTGGGTAATCACGATTACTACGCCGACCAGGCGGCCTCTTACCTGGACATCTTCGATTTGCCCCGGAATGCCTGGCGGCCCGCCGATCGGGAACGTTACTACTCCTTTGACTACGGCAATGTTCACTTCGTGGCCCTGGACTCCGACCGCCCGCTTTGGGCCGCTGACCAAGCTGCCGCCGATGATATGCTGGATTGGCTGCGTGATGACCTGGCCCGCTCCGGGCAGCGCTGGAAAATCGTAGCCGTCCACGTTTCCCCCCACTCCGCCGGCTACCATCGTGGCGACAGCGAACTTATCTCCCAACCCAAATTGCCGCCCATTTTTGAGGCGTATGGCGTCGATTTGGTCCTGAGCGGGCACGACCACACCTACCAACGCAGCCACCCCCTTCGGGCCGGGCAGATTACCCCAACGGCCCAGGGTGGGGTGGTTTATGTCGTCACCGGAGCCGGGTCGGCGGCCAGCTATCCCTGTGAGCCAGCGGATTGGCTGGTTACGGCTATTTGCAGCCAAACCTACGGGCTTTACAGCCGGATAACGGTCACCGGCAGTTCCCTCCAGGTCGAGGCGGTGGACGAGCATGGCGCCATCAAGGATTCCTTCAGCCTGACCAAAACCCTGGATATTCCGCTCGCCGGTCTGGATGTCAGCGGCCCAACCACCGGATCTCTCCATGTAGGCCAGGTATTTATGGCCTCGGCCAGCCCGATTACAGTGACCCTACCCTTAACCTACACCTGGCAGGCCGAGGCGCAGACCCCGATCACCCAGGTCGGTGGGCTGGGCAGCACGGCCACCTTCACCTGGACCATCCCTGGTATTTATCAGGTGACAGTCAGCGCCGCCGGCACCCAGAATAACACCTTCTTCCAACGCCAGAGGATTGTTATTACCGGACCCATACCACCTGGGGAAGCCGGGCAAAATGAGCCATCGGCAAATTAAATTACCCATTTCTGTGGATCATTTTTCCGGGCTGGCGGGTATCGTGACATTTATCACAGCCATTAAGGACAAATGTCACTTTTACCGCTCCGAATACCGGATTACAATGTAGGATATGGCAAAAGTTAGGTTAGAGGGGTAAAACGTGTTCACCGTTCATCACCGCCGTACCTGAAACAAAAACCGGAGCGCCGGGTGGCGCTCTCTATTTCAGCCGTACACACCAGGAGGCGGTGGTGTAGCCGTACTCTGAGTTATGACCGTGGTATGACCTCCATTGCCGCTGCCGGTGTGTGCTGGCAGCGGTTTTTTATTGCCCACGTCGTGCCCTGAACCGATCAGGCGCGTGGAAATTAAATCACTTTTATGGAGGTTTCACCTATGTCTGAAAGACTCACCCGTTTCTTTGCCTCGCGTTGGGGTATCATTCTGACCGGGGCCATCATTGGTATCCTGGCCCCCTTGCTCCAAAAGTTCGGCAACCCGCCCAACATGGGCATTTGTGTAGCCTGTTTTGAGCGGGATATCGCCGGCGCATTAGGACTGCACCGGGCCGCCGTAGTCCAGTATATCCGCCCGGAGATCATCGGCTTTGTGCTGGGCGCGATGATTGCCGCCTACGCTTTCCGAGAGTTCAAAGCTCGGGCCGGCTCGGCTCCAATCGTCCGCTTCATCCTGGGGATGTTGGCGATGATCGGAGCGCTGGTTTTTCTGGGCTGCCCCTGGCGGGCGCTGTTAAGGCTGGCCGGCGGTGATCTCAATGCTATCCTCGGCCTGGCCGGTCTGACGGTCGGGATCACCATCGGGGTCCAATTCCTCAAATCCGGCTACAACCTGGGACGTGCTTATAAGACTTATCCGGCCGTTGGCTGGATCATGCCGGTCATTATGTTTGGCCTGCTGCTCCTGGCGCTCTTCCAGCCCAAGATCGGCGAGGATGGCCCGGTTTTCTTCAGTGAGAGTGGTCCGGGCGCTATGCACGCAGCTTTAGCGTTTTCGCTGGGAGCGGGATTACTGATCGGTTTTCTGGCGCAGCGGACTCGTTTTTGCACGATGGGCTCCATTCGGGACGTCATTCTGATACGAGACTATCACCTTATCAGCGGGGTGGGCGCGCTGGTGGTAGCAGCCTTTATGATGAATCTGGCCCTGGGCCAGGTCAATTTTGGCATCTTTGGCCAGCCGGTGGCCCATAGCAGCCATATCTGGAACTTCCTGGGGATGACTCTGGCCGGCCTGGCTTTTGCCCTGGCCGGCGGCTGTCCGGGCCGGCAGTTAATTCTGTCCGGTGAAGGGGATGGGGATGCGGCCGTTTTTGTGCTGGGGATGATTACCGGTGCGGCTTTCGCCCATAACTTTGCCCTGGCCGGAAAGGCGGATAATGTCGCCGAAGGGATAGTAGGCGGTTTGACCCCGTACGGAATGTTTGCGGTGGGGTTGGGCTTGATCGTCTGCTTGATCATTGGCTTCACTATGCGCGAGCGCATCCAACTGGAAGCGTTAGAAGAGCGGCCATCTCCGGCCGGAGCCGCTTTCGGCAAGTAAAGATGTTGAACACTTTTATCCAGAAGTGATGGAGGAAAAAATGGCTAAAAAAGTAGATGCGCGGGGTCTGTCCTGCCCGCAGCCGGTCATCCTGACCACAAAAGCAATTGAGAGCGGCGACTTTCCGATTGAGGTCCTGGTAGAGACTGTGACCTCGCGTGAAAATGTACGCCGCCTGGCCGAAAGTAAAAAATGCCAGGTGCAGGTTGAGGAGGTCGGTGACGAGTTCAAACTGGTCATTACTCGATAAGGTCGAAGATGGTTCATCAATTAGTCTACTTTGACAATGCCGCCACTTCCTGGCCCAAGCCGGCTGGGGTGGCCGAGGCGATGACTCATTTTCTGGCCGAGGTAGGAGCCAACCCAGGCCGGGCGGCCCACCGCCTGGCTATTGAGTCAGGCCGGCTGGTCTATGGCGCTCGCGAAGCTGTGGCCCAACTCTTTCACGCGGCTGACCCGCTGCGAGTCGTGTTTGGGGCCAATGTGACCGAAGCGCTTAACCTGGCTCTGGCCGGCCTGCTCCGGCCGGGGGATCACGTGGTGACCAGCAGTATGGAGCATAACTCGGTGATGCGTCCCCTCCGCGCTCTGGAACGGCAGGGTGTGGCTGTAACCGTGATCCCTTGCTCCCCGCAGGGATACCTTGATCCGGCTGACCTAGCTGCCGCCATCCGGCCCAACACGTTTATGATTGTCTTGAACCACGCTTCGAATGTGGTCGGAACCCTGCTGCCGGTAGCCGAGGCTGGCCGGATGGCCCGGCAGTACGATCTCCTCTTGTTGGTCGATGTGGCCCAGACGGGCGGAGTGTACTCTATCGATATGCAGGCCGACCAAATCGATCTCTTAGCCTTCACCGGTCACAAATCTCTCCAGGGTCCAATGGGTACCGGGGGGCTTATCATCGGCGAGCGGGTAGACTTGAGCCGGCTGAAGTCGCTGAAGCGAGGCGGCACCGGCAGCCGTTCGGAGATGGAAGAGCAGCCTGAATTCCTGCCCGATCGGGTCGAAAGTGGCACCCCCAACGTGGTGGGCCTGGCCGGGCTGGCGGCCGGGGTTGGTTGGGTATTGGCGCAAGGGGTCGAAACGATTCGCGCCCACGAGGTAAAACTGACCCAACAGTTGCTGGCTGGACTGACCGCCACCCTCGGCGTAACCGTCTACGGCAGCCTGGATGCGGCGGCCCAAACTGCCACGGTCTCTTTCAACGTGGCCGGGGTAGCCCCGTCGGAAGTGGGCCTGCGGCTGGATGACGAATACGGTATCCTCTGCCGGGTTGGCCTGCACTGCGCCCCGGCGGCTCACAAGACCCTCGGCACCTTTCCGAAAGGAACGGTTCGTTTTGGCCTGGGGCCGTTTAACACCGCAGAAGAGGTGGCCTATAGCCTTGAGGCAATTCGACGGCTGGCCGGAGAGGTGTCATGACCGGCCAGGCGAATGCGGTCATCATCGTTTACTCTACCAATCACGCCATGCACCTCGAGAGGTTACTCATGGGGATAGGAATCGCCTGCAAAATGATCCCTGTCCCCCGCCATATCAGCTCCGATTGTGGGGTATGCCTGCGGATTGGGCGGGCGGATATCGAGGCGGCCTGGCAGGTAGTCAACACAGCCCGCCTGGAGATACAAGGGATTTACCCGATTTAGTAATCAATTGAAAAGGACAAAAATGGGAACAGCACATTGTCTGATGCCTCAGGGCGAGGCCAATAAGCCGCTGCGCCTGACGGCAATGACTGCCGCCGCCGGTTGAGCGGCCAAGTGGGACCCGCGGTCCCTGGCGCAAGTTATGCGCCCGCTAAAAGAAATATTTGCCGGCAGCGGGGATGAACGGCTGCTGGTTGGCCTGGAAAGTCCGGATGACGCGGCCGTTTACCGAATTAATGCCGAGACGGCCGTGATCCTGACCACCGACTTCTTCACGCCTATTGTTGATGACCCATACGATTACGGGGCTATCGCGGCGGCCAATGCGATGAGCGACGTATATGCGATGGGGGGTGAAGTGGTTCTGGCCCTGAATATCGCCGCTTTTCCGATCCACCTGCCTGCGGATATCGTCGGAGAAATCATCCGCGGCGGGGCAGAAAAGGTGCGAGAAGCAGGCGGTATCATTGCCGGAGGACATACGGTTGACGCGCCTGAGCCTAAATATGGCCTGGCGGTGATGGGGTTGGTTCATCCCGATAAGGTCGCGACCAAGGGCCAGGCCAAACCCGGTGATTTATTGATCCTGACCAAACCCCTGGGGGTGGGGCTGGTCACCACGGCCTTTAAAGCGGATATGGCCGAACCACGCAGCCTGGAAGAGGCTGTGGCCTGGATGTCGCGCCTGAACCGGGATGCGGCCCGAGCGATGACGGCCGGCGTTTATCACACCGCCACCGATATTACCGGGTTCGGTTTGCTGGGGCACAGTTGGGAGATCGCTGAACGAAGCGGTGTGCGGCTGCGCCTGCACTTTGAGGCCCTACCCTTTGTCTATGGGGCAAAAGCGCTGGCAGAAGCCTGGCTTTTTCCGGGAGGGACTAACACCAATGAAGCTGCATATCATCCCTACCTCAAGTTCGAGGCCAAGATTCCGTTGGAGATGCAGATGTTACTCTTTACCCCGGAAACTTCTGGCGGACTGCTTATGGCGTTGCCTCCCGAGGAGGTGGACAATTTTCGGTCGCGCTGTGCAGAATTGGAGCAATCGGCCTGGGTTATTGGTGAAGTGTTGGCCGGAACCGGCGTTGAGGTAGTCTAGGAACCGAATTGTCAAAAGGTCTATTATTCAGTTGTAACAAATATGTAAGCGACTTCGTGTCGCACCGCCGCATGAAACCTTATTTCGTTAGACATTGGGAAGATCATAAGAGTTGACAAACAGAAGGTGAAGATATGGAAAAAACTGATCATGCAAAGAGCAACCCCTTTCCGATTATTAACCTAATTTTCGGACCTGTCGACAAAGAAGCGTCCTGCTGCCTTCCGGCAACAGAGAAGACGGCTCAGGAAGCCGTACAAAGCGGAGAGCCGCACCGATCCGGCTGTATGGTCTGCGGCGCAGACCTGATCTATTTTGAGACGGACCAGGACAACTCATGTCATTATTGTGGCCAGGTCGTGCCGGCCAATGCCCGATGCGCCAACGGCCATTTCGTCTGCGACGCTTGCCACAGGGCGAATGCTGTGGAAATCATCAAGAAGGTTTGCTTGCACAGTCGGGAGGCTGATCCCGTCGCCCTTATGCAGACTATACGCTCTCACCCACATTTTGGAATACACGGGCCGGAGCATCATTCGCTGGTCCCTGCCGTCATTCTGACCGCGCTAAGGAACAGCGGAAACCCCATTACAGACGAGCAGATTATGACGGCCATCCAGCGGGGGCAAACGATTGTGGGTGGCGCCTGTGCCTTCCTGGGCGCCTGCGGTGCGGCCATCGGGGTGGGGGTGGCCCTTTCGCTGCTGCTGGGGGCAAATCCCTATGATGGGGACAAGAGACAGATCGTTCAGCGAGCGACGCAAACAGTACTTGGAGAAATAGCCTCCTATAATGCGCCCCGGTGCTGTCAAAGGGATTCCTGGTTGGCGCTCAAAGAGGCTTCCACGCTGTTGCAGAAATACACAGGGAAATCATTGGCAGTGCGTTTGATCACGTGCGAACAGTTTTCGAAAAACAAAGAGTGTATTTACGATCAATGTCCTCTGTGGCCCTCCAAGCAATAAAAGAATAGTATAGAGCAAAAAAAACCTACAGCCACCGTCTGACCCTGGTCTTATATTCCAGCCAGACCTGGCCGAACCTAGCCGCCAACATTCGCTCTTCAACCCGGATAAACACCACATCCATCAGGCTAACAAACAAGGGGATAATCAACCAGGGCATCAACGAACCCAGGATGAGCGCTACTCCAACCAGGACAAAAGCAAAGCCGAGATACATAGGATTACGGCTGAGGCGAAATACGCCGTCCGTAATTAAAACGGTTGACTCTTCAAAGGGTTTGACGGTCGTCTTAGTCCGCTGAAAAGCCTTATCCGCGCTGAAGTTGAGCGCCAGCCCCAGGGCTAAGGGTATCAGGCCAAGCAGTCTCCAGGGTAAGGGGATGAGGGTGACCACCGGGAAGAGAAAATGGAGCGCCACCATCGCCAGGATTGAAATCAACAAGTAAGTAGGCGGTAAGACTTTTAGGCTTTTCATAGCGTTTTGCCCTCCCTTGCGGTCGCCGTCGGGGATCTTTTCTCCGGTATATTCTTAAGCTGGATTTGTCCGGCCGGTTCAGAGCTTGCCCTATTTCAGTTTGCAGACAAAATCAAGGTTCTTCTTTGCGCTAGCGCAAAGAAGAATGTCCTTTTTAGATACACACTGGCTAATAAAGGGAGTGTCTGCTTCTATACCCCCATTTTTAGTGGGCCGATTACCTACCCCCATTCCGACGACAAACGGCTACTCGAGCGCAGGTCAGGGTAAAATCTACCAGCCAATAAGGAAGGGCTTATGCACAAAATCAGGTTGGTACTCATTGCCGGTCGCAGCTTAAAGCAAGGAACCGGCATGAATATGGGGAAGGAATCGGCGGAGTACCGGCAGGCCGTGGCCACCCTGGAGATGAATCGCCAGGATATGGCTCGCCTGGGACTGCAAGACGGTGAGGCGGTCAGGCTCAAAACTGTGTACGGGCAAGCCATCGCCCAGGGCCAGGGAGCAGACCTGCCGGAAGGGCTGGCCTTTATTGCTTACGGACCTGTTTCCAGTGAATTGATGGGCGAAGAAACCCATGCCTCGGGCATGCCCAATTCCAAGGGCTTTGAGGTGGAGGTGGAACGTGTTGGCTGAAGCTAAACTCCCAGGGAAAATTGAGGTGGATCACGTCATCTGCGCTTTTTGCGGCTGCGTCTGCGATGATCTGACCGTGACGATAGAAGATGGGCACATTACCGGAACCAAGCACGCCTGTGCCCTGGGGCGCTCCTGGCTGCTGGGTCACAGCGCCGAGTCGGACCGGCCGGCCGCTTTGATCGAAGGGCAGCCGGCCTCGCTGGACGAAGCGGTGGAGGCCGCCGCCCAGATCTTGGTCAAGGCCTGTTATCCGCTGATCTATGGCCTGAGCAGCACTTGCTGCGAGGCCCAACGCCAGGCCGTGGCCCTGGCCGATGTGTTGAACGCCACGATTGATTGTTGTACCTCGGTCTGCCACGGGCCGTCAGGGATGGCCCTACAAAACGTCGGAGAACCGACCTGCACCCTGGGCGAGGTCAAGAACCGGGCCGATCTGCTGATTTACTGGGGCTCAAACCCGGCCGAGTCACACCCTCGCCACTTTACCCGCTATACGACGACCCCCAAAGGGTTATTTACCCCGCAAGGCCGGAAAGGCCGGACGGTGATCCTGATTGACGTGCGGCCCACCCCCACTGAACGGGTGGCCGACATTTTCCTCCAGATCAGGCCCGGTCAGGACTTTGAATGTCTGTGGGCCTTACGCGCCCTGATTCGAGGCAAAAAGGTCCGAGAAGAAGCCATCGCCGAGACAGGCTTGACCCTGGCGCAGCTCCAGGACCTGGCCGAGCGGATGAAGTCGTGCCGTTTTGGGGTTATCCTGCTCGGCCAGGGTTTGACCCAGAGCCGGGGCAAGCATTGGAACACCGCTGCCGTGTTCAGCCTGGTGCGCGACCTGTATGCTTACACCAAATTTGCGGTTCTTCCGATGCGCGGGCATGGCAATGTGACCGGCATTGACAGCGTGCTGGCCTGGCAAACCGGCTTTCCCTTCGGCGTGAATTTCAGCCGGGGCTATCCCCGCTTTAACCCCGGCGAGTTCACCGTGTTCGATTTGCTCCCCCGCAATGAAGCAGATGCAGCCCTGGTGGTCGCCTCCGACCCGGTCGCAGTCTTACCCCGCCGGGCGGTTGAACGGCTGAAGCAGATCCCCACCATTGTCCTGGACACGCGGGAAAGTGAAACGGCCAAAATCGCGACGGTGTGTTTTACCACGGCTACGGTCGGGATCAGCGCCGAGGGGACCATCTATCGGATGGACCACATTCCTCTCCGCCTGCGCAAATTTTTACCCTCCCCGTATCCCGATGACGAAGAGATCTTGACTCGCCTGGTGGAGCGGGTCACCCAGTTAAAAACAGAGGCATAAAAACAATCGGCCCGGCTGCCGGCTAAAGCCGGTTGCACCAAGCCGGCAACCAGGCCCACTTTCAGGGAGAAAATTATGCTCAAGATCATCAATGGCGAAGTCTATGACCCCCTGCACGGTATCAATGGCGAAGTGCGGGATATTTATGTAGCCAACGGGAAAATTGTGGCCCAGGCGCCGGATGAGGCCCGGGTTCTCGACGCGACGGGCCTGATCGTGATGCCGGGCGGGGTCGAGTTGCACGCCCACGTTGCCGGCCCCAAGGTGAACGCGGGCCGCAAACTGCGGCCGGAAGATCACCGCCAGGTGGTCATCCCCCGCACGCCCCTTACCCGTTCCGGGACCGGCTACACCGTTCCCTCCACCTTTGCCACCGGTTACTATTTCGCCCAGTTAGGTTACACGACCCTGATGGAAGCGGCCGGACCGCCGCTGATGGCCCGGCACGTGCATGAAGAACTGAATGACATCCCGATTTTGGACAAAGCCTTCTTTGTGATGATGGGCAACAACTATTTTGTGATGAAGTTTATCCACGAGGGTGAGTTTGGCAAGCTCAAAGATTACGTGGCCTGGCTGTTCGAGTCTACGGGCGGTTACGTGATGAAGTTGATCAATCCGGCCGGGGTGGATCGCTGGAAGTGGGGCAAAAACGTCCACAGCCTGACCGACCTGGCGGATACCTTCCCGGTATCCCCGGCCCAGATCCTGCTCAACCTGGCCCGGGTGCAGCAGGAACTGGGTATTCCCCACCCCATCCATGTCCACTGCAACAACCTGGGTAACCCGGGCAACGCCGAAACCACCCTACAGACGATGCAACTGATGGGCGACCTGCCGATCCACATCACCCATATCCAGTTCAACGGCTTTGGCCAGAGCAGCCAGGGTGATTTCCGCTCCGGCGCGGTCGAGTTAGCCGCCTATGTCAACGAGCACCAGAATGTCACGGTGGATATGGGCCAGATTGTTTTTGGGCCGGCTACAACCATGACCGCCGACGGGCCATGGCAGTATCGCCTCCACCAACTGACCGGCAATAAGTGGGTCAATGTGGATTTGGAGATGGAAGGCGGGTCGGGGATTGTGCCTTACGTCTACAGCCAGAAAAACCCGGTCAATGCCGTCCAGTGGACCATTGGGCTGGAATTTGCCCTGTTGATGGATGACCCCTGGCGGGTGTTTTTGACCACCGATCATCCCAATGGCGGGCCGTTCTATGCCTACCCGGACATCGTCAAGCTCTTGATGAGCCGGGATTACCGGGCCGAAGTGCTGGCCGGGCTGCATAAGCGGGCACAAACCCACAGCAACCTCAAGGACCTGGACCGTGAGTACAGCCTGTATGAAATTGCCATCATCACCCGGGCCGGGCCGGCTAAAGTGTTAGGGTTGCGGAACAAAGGCCACCTGGGACCGGGGGCCGACGCGGATATTGCCCTCTATCCCAAGTTGAGCGATCCGAAGGAGATGTTGACCCATCCACGCTACGTCATCAAGGATGGCGAGGTGGTGGTTCAGGATGGCAGCATCGTCAAGGATAAGCCGGGCCGAACCTTTTACGTCACCCCGGGCTACGACCGGCAAATTGTCAATACCATCCGGGAAGATTTTGAACAATATTACACTGTCTGTTTGGAGAATTACCCGGTGCAGTTCGATCATTATCTGCCCCGGCGGGAACTGGTCCCGTGTGAGACTGGCTAAAATCTCAATAATATTAGCAGCAGCCAGGTTGTGCACTCAAGTTCGATAAATTCAGGTCGAAGTTTAGAGCCATCCACTTACCTCTTAGGCAGCCACCGC
>CAZUNT010000229.1:0-11175 GCA_964622215.1 uncultured Caldilineaceae bacterium | reverse complement strand
ATGGCTGAAACCGGTAATAAACAACAGTTTGACGAGAAGTTACACCGCCTCATTGCCGGAGCTATAGCTGAAGTTGATCCGCAGCAAATGGCTGTATCCCGCCAACTTACCCTGGCCCAACGCTTCCGGCAGGGATACTCGATGACTCGCCTGGCCGGACAGGTGGCCGCCTATCGCCGCCGCCAGCGGCAAGCGCAGGCTAAAGAATCCAATCACCTGGTACGGGAAAAGGGAACTCTGGAGATGGGTCAGCCCGGTATGGACTTTGGAGATTTTATGCGCCTGGTTCTTGACGCACTTGAAGCCTCCAGCGTCGAGTATCTCATCGGCGGGGCTGTAGCCGTCTGGGCCTGGGGTGAGGCGCGGACCACCCGCGATTTTGACTTGGTGGTGAATGTTCCCTTCGAGCGTATAGTGGCCCTGTCCCAGGAGCTTGAGAAACGTGATATGTTAGTCCCGGTGGAGGTTATCCTCGACCTGTTGACCAAGTCACAAGGCGATTTGCCCATTAATGCCATCCATCTTTACACCGGCTACAAAGCCGAGCTTTTCCTGCTTCGGCCCGGCGATACCTATCGAGAAACTGCTCTGGCTCGCCGCCGTTTGGTAGACCTGGGACCCCCTCTGGGTGAGGTTTACGTTCATGCCCCGGAGGACCTGATTTTAAACAAACTGCGCTACTTCAATTTAAGCCACCAGCCCAAGCACACTCGTGATATTGCCGGTATCCTTTTAACCCTGGAGGATGAGTTAGACCAGGACTACATTGAGAGTTGGACTGCTCACTTCGGCCTGACTGCCTTGTGGCAGGAAGTGCGGAGTCTGGCGCTCGACAAGTGAAATCAGTATGAGCTTCACCGCCGAACAACGCCGCTTCAACTGGATTTACTGTTACTGCGATGCCCTGCGTCTAGCCCTGGTCAACGAGGTGGCGGAGGGACGTTACACCCGGCTTACAACCTTCCAACAGCTTGCCGGGGCTGAAGCATCCTGGTGGCGGACGACCCTGGCTGATGATGAGGAACTGCGGCGCTGGCTGGCCCACAAGCGGGGGCGATCATGCTACTGGTCGCCCCTGCTGGCTTGTGATTTTTATTACCTCTACGACCTGGAAGCCGAATTGTGGGGCCCCGACTTTCGGCGCTTCTTAAACCAAACCCGCCCCGACTCGGCCGTGACCCTGGAACCGTTTCGTTTTGTCCTGTTCTTTTACCTGGCCGAGCGGGCCCTCAAGCTGATGCTGGCCCATCTCGGCTTTTTGAACTACGAGCAGGCCAAAGCCTCGCACGCCCGCATCCGTGACGCTGCTTACAACCATTTCTTTGAGCAGGCTCGCCTGGCTCGCTGGTTCCCCTTTCCCTTTAACTTAACTGCCCTCTCCCGGCGTCTCGTCTGCGGCCACGACGATTGGCGGCGGCATCAGGATTACCGTTTTGCCGGGGGCCATTTTGCCCTGGTCCGCAAAACTCACTATACCGAGGTGTTGGAAAGCGCGCTCTGCCAGGCCGTTAGTTGGCAGCGGGAGCGCCACACCCAGCAGGGGCAGCCGCCTCGACCGGGCGCGCTGCCGGCCTATTTCTTCGACCCGCTCTGGCGCTACTCCGAAAGTTACCGCTACCGCCTGCCCCTGGCGGACGATTACCTGCGCCAAAATCCTTTCTACTGGAACCTCAACCTGCGCTGGCTCGGCTCGGCCCTGCTGACCCTGGTGGAGTTGTGGCTCTACACCCTCAGCGCCCAACGCCTGCGCCAGCTTTGGGAAACCTATGCCCGGCAGTCGCACTCACCGGTCCTCCCGGCCATCCAATCTCCCCGCTGGCAGGCTATTCAGGCTGCTGCGCCACAGCTTTTGGTTTGAAGTAGGGTCAAATACTCCCTTCACTCTTCTTTTTACATATTGAGCCGAGTTATGACGAGGTATTTTGGCAGGCAGATTGATTAGATATATAATTTGGCGGCTGGGCCGAACAATTTAATACCTTTCAGCAGGAACAATCTCAGACAGGCCACCTTATCATTCAATTGACGACATTCTGTGTCATATCTTTTGAGGGAGGAAAATTATGGGAATTTTAGCCTGGATCGTTCTTGGACTCATTGCCGGAGCACTAGCTAAGTTTATTATGCCAGGCCGTGACCCGGGTGGGATTATTATTACAATTGTGCTCGGCATTGTTGGGGCCGTGGTTGGTGGCTTCCTCAGCACCTTAATCGGCTTTGGCGACATTTCTGGTTTTGATATCCGCAGTATTGTGATTTCTGTCATTGGTGCGATCGTTCTGCTGGCAATTTACCGCGCCGTTAGAAGATAGGTTTATCTGTAGATGCCTGGTGCGCCTGCAAACTTGTCATAGGTCCAGCCAAAGATGAGGGCTGCTGGCCCCATTTCTAGCTAAGTTTCGCTGCCAGCGGCCCCTGATTTTCAACACCTACCCCTAAAATCTTCTCATACACTCCTCAGAATTCCTGGTAAGTTTTCCAGCCCTATCCACCCTCCGTCAACCCCTTAATGGGTGGGGTCTAAGTCAGTCTACTTTTCAATCATTAATTTTATACAAGGGAGGAACATTACAATGTCAGGCTTTTTTCAGCAAGTGATGTCAGTGTTTTCAGGCGTAACGCTAACCAACATCCTCTTTGCCCTAATTATCTTAATCGGCGGGTGGTTGATTGCTTTGGTTATCTCTGCCCTGGTACGCAGTGCCTTGAACCGCACTCATTTGGATAACCGCTTGGCCTCGTCGTTGGCTGGACAAACAGACGGAAGAAAAATGGAAGTGGAAAAATGGATTGCTCAGGCAGTCTTTTGGTTGATCATGCTTTTTGTGTTCATTGCTTTCTTCCAACAGTTGCAATTGACTGCTGTCACTACACCCCTCAATGCTTTACTCAGTCAAATTCTGACTTTTATCCCCAGGATTTTAGGGGGGGCTGTGTTGGCATTGGTTGCTTGGGGTATTGCTACCTTAGCTCGCTTTGCCGTGCGCCGTTTGTTCCGCGTCACTAAGCTTGACGAGCGTATGGCCGCCCAGGCAGGGATAGACGAAACACCACAAACCCCGTTAAGCGAAACACTGGCAAATGTGATCTACTGGTTCATTCTGCTCCTCTTCCTGCCGGCCATTTTAGACGCGCTGCAATTGGGCGGTCTGTTGACGCCGGTGGTCGGCATGGTGAATGAAATTTTGGGCATCTTGCCCAATATACTGGGTGCGGTAGTCATCCTACTGATTGGCTGGTTCATTGCCAGGGTAGTGCGACAGATCGTTACTAATCTGTTGGCAGCCACCGGTCTGGACGGCTTGGGAGCGCGAATGGGTTTGGGTACAACTGTAAAGGGACAAACCCTATCTCAGCTCATTGGCACAATTGTCTATGCCTTGATTCTGATCCCGGTGATTATTGCCGCTCTAAATAATTTGGGAATTGAGGCTATTTCCAGACCGGCCACCGAAATGTTAACTATCCTCTTGGACGCTGTCCCGCGTATTTTTGGGGCGATGGTCGTGTTGGGTATTGCCTATTTTGTAGGGCGATTGGTGGCCGATTTGGTGAGCAATATCCTGACTAGCCTCGGCTTTGACCGCTTGGTGGCCCGCCTGGGCTTAAGCAGCATTCGTATACCAACCGGAGAACCAGATCCTTCTACCGAAATGGGTACTCCTGAGGGGGTAGATACGGCCTTGTCAGTGGGACAACGTACCCCCTCCGAGGTGGTCGGCTCTCTGGTATTGGTCGTGATTATAGTCTTCTCAGCCATTGAAGCGGCTAACCTGCTTGGTTTTGAAATATTGGCCGTAATCTTGGCTCAACTCCTTAAGTACGCCGGACAGGTGGCCGTAGCCATTGTTGTTTTTGGGTTGGGACTCTACTTAGCCAATGTGGCGCGAAACATCATCCGGGCAACAGGCGGCCCTCAAGCGAACTTTTTAGCTCAAGCAGCGCGCCTGGCAATCATCATCTTCTCTGGTGCTCTAGCCTTACGGCAAACCGGCATCGCCGACGACATTGTGAACATGGCCTTTGGTTTATTATTGGGCGCTATTGCTATAGCGGTGGCCCTGGCCTTTGGCCTTGGTGGGCGAGAAATTGCCGCACGCGAATTGGAGAAAGTAGTTCAATCGGTAAAAGCGGCTGATTGAGGCAAAGGTAGTCGCCTTTTTACAATGCCTCCCCTAATAAGAAACTGAGGGAACTGAGGTGATGCAGCACCCTTAAGTTCCCTTAGTTTCATCAGGTTCCTTCTTGACAAGAGAGGAGTAACTTATGATTCATTGGTTGTCTGCCACAATCGTCCCCACATCTCTTCCGGCGAATTTATTTGCCCAAGCGCAACAGAATCCATCTAACAGAATACCTTTATGGCTATGGATTCTAATTGGCCTAATTGTGATTGCTATTGGTGTGATCTGGACATTATGGGAAGAAGACGAATTGAAGAAAAAGCAAGCTCAACCAGCCTTAGCATCCGAGCCAGGCAAACAAGCTGCGGTAGCCCCGATAACCAAGAGTTTAATAACTGAAGCGAAACCCACACCTCGAGACCAAGATGATCTCACCCAGGTAAATGGTATTGGCCCCAAAATTGCGCGAATCCTTAACGAGCACGGCATTTTTACCTTTGAGCAATTAGCGGTCACAAAATTTAGTTTTCTGGAGGGGCTAATGGTGGAGCAGGGGTGGCATATGGCTGATCCAACCACTTGGCCCGCTCAAGCCCAGGCCTTGGCCGAAGAGAAACGCTAAAGGCGTAAAGAATTGTGGTAAACAAAATTTAGCGATTGATTCACTTTCAAAGATTTCTAAACAAAAATAGACGGTAGACAGAACACCCCGTCTACAGCGCCCTTCGGCATCCCTGCCTCCCTTCGGAGGCTCCCGAAGGGGAGAGAGGGATACCTGCTCCCGTCTACCGTTCAGTGTTTGCAGCCGCACATCCCGCAGCCGCAGCCGCCTCCGCCGTGCCCGGTGAAACTTTGAGCTGAGGCGCTGCTGCCGCCTTCACTTTTGGTGTGGGCAGCAAATAGAGATAGTACCCGCGAGGTATGCATACTTTCGCAATGTTTACACTGAATCGTTTCGTCGGCCTTACTCATGGGGCGGAGCGCTTCAAATTTGGTGTGGCAATCGGCGCAGTAGTATTCATACAGGGGCATAACTCTCTCCTCAATTGGTAGCTTTGAATTATCAATGAGCGTATTATAACTTGTAAAGCGTAAAACGTAAATTCTTTCGTTTTACTCGGGTCTGTCCATATTTAGGAGACCTGACAGGTTTTCAAAACCTGTCAGGTCTCCCGTTTTACCCAACCTCCAGGCTCGAGGCCAAATCCTCCGCTATGCGCCCGACGGTGGCAAACGTGGCCGGGTAGACCACCAACTCGCGCTCGGATTTGCCCGGCATCCAGCGGTAGCGGGCCAGCTTGACTTGCGGTCGCGGCTCAGCCCGGATATAGGCTTCCCAGTAAGTCAGGGTCTCCTCTTCCCGTTGCGGTGATTGGCTGCGCAGTTGAGCCAGTTTATCTTCGCTGTCGAGTTCGAGCAGGATCAGAGGTTCTTCCAGGTAAGTCAGGCGGCCGGTAACCCGCTCGGCGCAGCGACGCAGATAATCAGCCTGCTTACCGGTCTCCGGGGCAAAACTATCGTAAAAAACCTCCAGGTGACGCAGGGCCACGCTGTAGCGGTCATAAGCCGCCATCGTAATGACCGCGCCCGGTTCCTGCCCTGTGGCGGGCACACCAACGCTGACCCCACCTGGTTGGTCTGAAAGAATGACCGCCTCAACCGCCTGAGGCCCTTTGATTGCCAGTAGATTCAGTTGCTCGCTGACACGTTTACTTAGCTTCATTCATTACCTCCATAGGCTCAATTGAGCAGTGGTAGGTCTCAACCTGTTACTGCTCCCATTTTTTTTCTCCTTAAAATCGTGCCCGTCAAAAGAAATAAGCATTTTTTTCTCGTCAATCGCTGTTTCCAGATAAACCGGGCGGTTCCAAATGCGCTGGATATTACGCAGGGTGTCGTGGGCGTAATCTTGCTTCAGATCTACCCCTTCATGCCGGTGGCGCAGGTATAACTCACCGCGATTGTTGTAGTTGCCGTCTTCGACATAGATAAAAGGCTGTCCAAAATTGGTCAACTGGAACAGCATCTTTTCCTTGATGGCCTTGAACTCCCGCGAGGCAATCTCGTAGAGTTCGTGATGCCGGTTATAGCGATAGGTGAACAACATCTGTTCCGCCACAAAATCCGGGGTCAGGAATTCGTCGATAAAGGTGATGTCGTTGTAAAGTTTGCGCACCTCAAACAACTTCTGCCGGCCCAGGCCAAGCTGCTGATCCCAATGCTGCTTCGCACTCAGGTTGTCGCACTCCTCGTACTCCTTGCCAAACTTACCCTTATCCCAACGCTCCTCGATGTCGCGCAAAAGTTCCAGGCCCAACTTATAGGGGTTGAGCCGGCCCGGGCTGGTAGCGACCACCCCGGCATGGTGATCGGCAAAACTGATGACCTCGGAGTCGGTCAGCGCCTTTTCGGTCATAATTTTGCTGTGCCAATAACTGGCCCAGCCCTCGTTCATGATCTTGGTCATACCCTGGGGGGCGTAATAGTAGGCTTCATCTCGAATGATTTCCAGGATGGTATGCTGCCAGCGTTCCAGGGGAGCATAGTTCAGCAGGAACAGCAGAATATCTTTCTGCGGGTTTTCGGGGAAGTGGTGAGCTCTTTGGGCCTCTTCGCGCAGTTTTTGGCGTTGTTTTTCCAGGAACTCGGGCGGGTTGATGTAGTTCTGCATGTAAGGGCGGTCCACTTTCAGGCCCTCTATGGGAGGCGGTTCTTCCTCGCTCTCCACGACGGGTGAGGGGGTTAGCGCTTCGGGCCGCCGGATGTAAGGAGCGTGGTAATCAATCAAGTTTTCCAACGACAGGCAAATGTCGATGAAATCTTCGACCGGTTCGTAGCCATGGCGATTGATCAAACGTTGGACCCGGCTGGCGTGGTTGGCCATCTCGTCGAGCATTTTGCGGTTGGTCGGCGCAAACCACATGTTGTTTTTAAAGAAATCCACATGGGCGGAGACGTGGGCCATCACCATCTTTTGCGTCACCATCTCGTTGCCTTCCAGCAGGTAAGCGTAGGAAGGGTTGGTATTGATGACCATCTCATAGATAACGCTCAGGCCATAGGTGTAGCCCTTAGCCAGTTGGTCGAACTCCATGCCAAAGCGCCAGTGCGGGTAACGGATGGGAAAGCCGCCCATCGCGGCCACTTCATAGAGCGTTTTGTAATCAAGCACCTCGAAAATAATAGGGAAAAAATCCAACCCGTAATCGAGGGCGTGCTGCTCGATTTGTTCCCAGGCAGCTTGCAGGTCGGCGGGGAGACGAGTTTTTTTCATTTAGCGCCCCTTTCCCAGGAAAGCTTTGATCGCGTCATAAACCTGGTCGCGCCCTGCAATTTCGCTGACCACCAATTTTTCTTCCTTATCCAGCCAATGATTCAAGTCGTGGGCGAAACTGCCGGAGCCGTAGTTGCTGCGGACTTGTCCATAACAGAACTGGTTGCTCTTGGGCAGTAAATCCTTTTCCAGCATTTGCACACACACCTGGGTGTCGCCGTCACCCCAGTTATCGCCGTCGCTGAAGTGGAAGGGATAAATGTTCCATTCCTCCGGCGAGTAGCGGGCGTCAATGATCTCGTTGCACAGCTTGTAGGCGCTGCTGATTTTGGTGCCGCCGCCCTCGCGGAGATGGTAAAAGGCGTGCTGGTCCACTTCCTTGGCCGCCGCGTCATGGACGATGTAGCAAATTTCAATTTGTTTGTACTGGGTGCGCAGCCAGGTCTCCAGCCAGAAGGCGGTGATGCGGACCAACTCCTTCTGTTCCGTGCCCATCGAGCCGGACACATCCATCATATAAATAATGACGGCGTTGCTTTCGGGCAGCAGTTCCTCTTTCCAGGAGCGGTAGCGGGTGTCATCCCGAATAGGGACGACGATTGGGTTGCCCGGGTCGTACTCGCCGGTGCTCATCTGGCGGCGCAGGGCTTCTTTATAAGTGCGTTTGAAGTGGCGCAGGCTGTCGGGGCCGGTGCGGCGGATGCGGCTGTATTTGCTGCGCAAGCTGGTGATATTTTTCTTGCCCCGGGGTTCGATGTTGGGCAGTTGCAGCTCCTCGGCCATAATTTGGGCCAGTTCCTCCAGGCTGACATCCACTTCCAGGATGTGCTGGCCCGGCTCGCTGCCGGCCTGGCCCTGGCCCGGCTGCTGATCGCCCTGACCAATGGGCGTGCCCACCTCACCCTCGCCCTGACCGACCCCGCCGCTCTGTTTGGCTCCGTAGCGGAACTGGGGGATGTCAATCTGCGGCAGAGGGATGCTGACCATCTTTTTGCCCTGCCGCCCAATCATCTCCCCCTGCGACATGTACTTGCGTAGATTTTTTTTGATATGCCCCCGCACTATCTGGCGGAAGCGGTTAAAATCGCGTTGGACTCGTTGCATAATTTTTGGTTCAGTAATTAGTAATTAGTGAGCAGTAATTACAGTAATCAGTAAGCAGTTGCAAACACTGCCCACTGATTACTGTTCACTGATTACTGTTCACTACTCGCTGGCATCCCCCCGGGCAAAGATACTGGCGACGTAATTCAGTACGTCAGTCGCGCTTTGCTCGTTGTAGCCAAAGTTGTTGATGAGCCGCGCCTTGACCACGTCAATCTTTTCCTGGGTGTCTTTGTCCACCACCCGGCTGACCAGCGAGGTCAACTTGATGCTGTCCTTCTGGTCCTCGAATAACTTGAGCTCTAGGGCCTTGTGCAGCCGCTCGTTGGTCCGGTAGTCAAAGGTTTTGCCCTCGATGGCCAGCGCGCCGATGTAGTTCATAATCTCGCGCCGGAAGTCGTCTTTGCGGCTGTCGGGGATGTCAATCTTCTTTTCGATACTGCGCATCAGCCGCTCGTCGGGTTCCTCGGCCTGGCCGGTGAACTTGTTGATGACCCGCTCCTTCTGGGTGTAGGCCTTGATGTTGTCGATGTAGTTGGCGCACAGCCGCTTGATGCCTTCCTCGTCGGCGCTGATGGCCCGCTGGACCTCATTCTTCACAACCTCCGTATACTCCTCTTTGACCACGACCAGCAATTCACGGTAGCGCTGACGCTCATCCTCGTTGGTAATAAGCGGGTGATTCTTTAGGCCCGATTCCAGCTCGTTGAGCACCATGAAGGGGTTGATGTAGCCATCCTGCTGGTAGTTGACCAGGGCGTTACTGATTTTGTCCTGCACATAGCGGGGGCTGATACCTTCCATACCCTCGTGTTGAGCTTCTTTGCGCAGCTCCTTGATGTTGTCGTCGGTAAAACCGGGCAGCGATTTGCCGTCGTACAGCTTGAGCTTTTGCAGCAGGGTCAGGTTGGCCTTTTTGGGTTCTTCCAGCCGGCTCAATACCGCCCACATAGCCGCCATTTCCAGAGTGTGCGGCGCAATGTGAACCGGTACTTTCCTGGCATTGAAGTCCCGGTTATAAATTTTGATTTCGTCTTTAAGCTTGGTGATGTAGGGGATGTCAATCCGCACCGTCCGGTCTTTGAGCGCCTCCATAAATTCGTTGTTTTCCAGGCGGCGATATTCCGGCTCGTTGGTGTGGCCGATAATCACTTCGTCAATGTCGGTTTGGGCGAATTTCTTGGATTTGATTTTGTGCTCCTGGCTGGCCCCCAGCAGGTCGTACAGGAAAGCCACATCCAGCTTGAGCATTTCGATAAATTCGATCACACCCCGGTTGGCGATGTTGAATTCGCCGTCAAAGTTAAAGGCGCGCGGGTCGCTGTCGCTGCCGTAGATGGCAATTTTGCGGTAGTTGATGTCGCCGGTCAATTCGGTCGAGTCCTGGTTTTTTTCGTCTTTGGGCTGGAAGGTGCCGACGCCAATCCGGTCCTGCTCGCTGAAAACCAGGCGGCGGACCCGGATGTGCCGGATCATCTTGGTCCAATCGCCGTCGTAGCGGCGCATCAGTTCACGCTGATAGTAACGGCAGGGCGGGCATAAGTCGCCATGCACCTGGATTTGCTCCTCAGGCTCGCGGCCTTCGTTGAACTGCTCCAGGAAGTGCTCCCGCATGTCCAATGGAATGAGATGAAGGGGTTCTTCGTGCATGGGGCAAGGCTCCCATTCGGGGCGTGGCCCTTCGCGGCCAGTTTCGATTTTAGCCGCCTCGCCAATTTGGGTGGCCAGACCCGATAGAATCTTTTGGCCCGAACTGATTTTGTAAAAATCGGCCGGGATCTCCCCTTCGTCAGACAGTGTGCCCAAATGCCAATCAAAGGTGTAAAGTGCGCCGGACTCGGTATGGCTGTAATGTTCCATGCCTCGCTTCAGGCGGCGTACAATGGTGCTCTTGGAGGAGCCGACCGGGCCGTGCAGCAGCAGCACCCGCCTTTCGGTGCCGTAGCCCTTGGCTGCCGCTTTGAAAAAGTTGACCAGCCGCATCAGCGAAATTTCCAGGCCAAAGATGGCGTCGTCGCCGTTGAAGCTGGAGTCGCTGAAAAACTTGTAGCGGATCAGCCGTTTTTTGGCATCTTCGAATTCCTCATAGCCGTACTCCATAATCATATCGTAGATGCGCTGAAAGGCGTTGCGGGTCACGCGTGGATTCTTGTTGACAATATTAAGATAATCCTGAAACGAACCGCTCCAGTTGAGTTCCTGGAAGCGTTTTTGGTCTTGCATATCGCCGACCAGACGTAACAAGGAAGCTCCATCTTTTATTGCCATTTATCTCCTCCTGCCCTTATCGGGCTGATTGTCTAAATTGTTAATCTTCTTAAACAATTAGAGCAAGAGTGAAAGATAGCCGCTTGGAGGGGATGCAGCAGGGTATAAAAATATTCGTGGCAGAGATTTTCATCATTCGAACCGGTTGCCATTATCTTCAGCCTCAAAAAACAACAAAAGGCAAGCGCACTACAGCATCGACGAGTGCCGGCAAGGGTTCGAATCTCCAGGAGAGTGGAGAGATGGAAAAGATTTTAATTTGCGATTTTGATGATGCCGACTCTTGCTCAAGCCTAGCTAAATTTTTCCCCTACTAACATGTTCGAGCTTTTTGGCCGCAAATTCAATCACTACAAATATTCTAGCAAGGTAGAGCCAAAATTTCAAACGGCTTGATAATACCTT
>CAZUNT010000228.1:7695-11212 GCA_964622215.1 uncultured Caldilineaceae bacterium | reverse complement strand
CTCAGTTCCATTTATTCCGGCCAATCCGTGCTCATTTAATTTGGCCGGTAACACCCCCGATAACAGCCAGGTTGCCAGCCGGGTCAAACGGTTCAGTCGCTATACTCAGAATGAGACGATTGACCGGGAAACCTACTTTATGCCCTTCATTGAAGAGTTGGTCGCCGGTTTAGCCCGCCGAGGGACGTTGGTGGTGGTGATGGATGGCAGCGAAGTGGGTCGGCATTGTCTGGCTTTGGTGGTCAGTTTGGTTTATAAAGGCCGAGCCTTACCTTTGGCCTGGACGGTAGTCAAAGGCAGCAAAGGTCACTTTCCTGAAACCGCCCACGTCGAGTTGTTGGCTCAAGTCAAAGCCCTCATTCCCCCGGAGACCGATGTCATCTTTCTGGGCGATGGGGAATTTGATGGCCTGACCTTACTGGCCGACATCGAAGCCGCCCATTGGCACTATGTCTGTCGCACCGCCCATAATCGCTGGGTGTGTGAACAGGACACCTGGCTGCAACTCGACGAATTGGGCTTACAACCCGGTGATTATGTCTGTCTACCGGAAGTTGACTTTACCCAACAGGCTTATGGCCCGGTTCTGGTCTTGGTCTGGTGGCATCCTGATTACCAGGACCCCCTCTATCTGGTCTCTAACTTCGAATTGGGTGAAGAAGCCATCTATTGGTATCGCTACCGTTTCAAGATTGAAACCTTTTTCTCCGACCAGAAAAGTCGAGGCTTTCATCTGCACCAAAGTCACATTTCTGACCCGCACCGCTTAGCCCGCCTGATGATCGCTGCTTGTTTGGCCTACATCTGGATCATCTGGCTGGGGGTTATCGCCAAACGGGATCAATGGCGCACCCTCATTCATCGTTCTGACCGCTGTGACTTGAGCTTGTTTCAACTCGGCTTGCGGTTGTTAGATTATTTTCTCAATAATGATTTACCCATCCTTTTCTCTTTTTATGTCTCTCGACTGGTTTGATTAAAAGTGTACGGTAGTGAAGGTTTAAGAAAACTCTGGCAATGGACTGATAGAAGTTTTGGACAATTATATTCTAAAACTGATGAAGAATTATATCTGAAACTCAAACTCAGTATAAACGGAGGTAAACCCGAACTTGATGAGGACAATCAACTGCCTGATCATATAGTTAAATATTGGTGGCAAAACACTCAAAAAAAACAGTCCAAACAGTTACAAGAGAATGAGGCAAAGAAGAAAAAACGAAAAAGCAATAAAAAAGATCAGCAAAATGAGGGTTCTGTTCTGGAACAGGTTGTCTGTATAGAAGGCTTTCCTTCAATGGAGGAACTAAAAGAAATACTGAATGACTTGGCATTTAAGCAAGGTGGCTACTTACTAATCCGTTTAGATAAATCAGAAGAAGTAGAATCTCTCAAAGAGAGATTGTTACGTGTTTCCTTGAAATCCTCTATACCAATCCTTGAACCCTATAAACACGATGGTTATAAGCCAAATAGAAAACCGCTGGTAGTGGTTCCAGTTCCTAAGAAACTGACCTCAGAACCAAATTATCGTCGCAATCACTTAAGTCTTCGAAGCGACCCCCCCATTATTGAAGTAGATCGAATCCTAACAGATGTTACATCTAATGAGTTAGCCATATATCTCTCAGCTATAGCTAACACAACCAATGGTAAATTGGGCCTGGTAAACTCACTCAGCAAAAACAACCTGAACAGGTCATCTAATCCGATTGAAGCTTTGAAAACAACAGTTCAGCAGGCTGCAATATCTTGCCAACCTCAAATGGATACACCTTATATGAAGCTGGTTGGAAATACACTTTTAGTTTTAATTAAACGTGCTTTATCTACAGTTTATACAGTGGACGGGATGATTTATATCTGGAAAGATGGTCACCCAGAACAACTGTCTGTCGAGAAATCATATAAATTTATTAAAGAGTGTATGGCTCTGAATTATCCACTTATAAGCCCCCTACCTTTCATTTCTTATGCTTGTATAGATTGGTCATATTTTGACCCACGAGAGACTGATGGGGTGCGTTATGACCCTCAGAAGAAAATTATTAAATGGCCTGATAAGGTTTGGTTCAGACAAATGCCCGAATATAAATTTGAAGTTATCCTACCTCTCAGCATTAACCGTCCCATAGAATTATATCGCCAGGGTAGTATTAATGGACAAGTTCATATTGAGCTTGGGAATAATCTAAAATCGGGACTCGCCATAGAATACTTTGATGCTTTGGGTAAGCATCAATCTCAGTATCAGACAGAGCTACCAAAGACAAAAAAGAAAAGCAAGATTGAATTGGAATTTAACATTACCCTTGACGCTATCTTCAGTAACAGATTGTTTAGAACGTCACGCATTCTTGAATTTGAGGGGATTCGCCCCAGTTTTGAGCGTTTGGAAGAACTTAAGGGAATGATGGGAGATTTGGGTCTAGAATCCATTGGGATGGATTATTCAGATTTTTGGTTACATAGGTTATACGGTTTTATTTCTAGTGACACAATTGAGGAGGGGCTGGCTTATGGCGGTTTTGTCATTGAGGCGCGTAGACCCCCTAACCTGAATATTACTCTAAAAGTCAATGGAAACCTTAAGAACATCTCTCGTGAGCGCAAACAAGGCGAGCGTGCTGATCGAATGCGAGTCCAAACGGGCAATATGCGAATTACTATCATAGGAGAAATAGAGGATGAACCGTCTCAAACGCTTTCAATCCTCTTAAATCGCCTTCAACAGATGATTACAGAACGGTTTAGCCATATTGGCGTGCAAGTGGTTTAGCTAAATTTGGAGGAGTATAGCAATGAATAGACATAGCTCAACTCCACAAAATAGCGATGGCTGGCAGAAGGCTTATCTTGAGACAGCCGATAAGCCAGATTTATTGACGCTTACAGATAAAATCGAAGCCGGTGATTTGCACACCGTCAAGTGTTACCGCTGTTTCAGTTACGAGGTTGAAGCTATTTGTCACCACTGCGGGCGCTTTCTCTGCTCACGCTGCATGAGAAAAACATCAGGTTGGTTCTTTGCTGACAATGCTTTTGTTCATATCCACCCTTCTGTGGATAGCCGGTTGCGACACGGCGCACATTGTGAAGATTGTTTTCACCGTGATCTTCAAGCCGGACCGGTGGTAATCCTGGTCAGTTCTCTTCTCGCCCTGTTCCTGTACTGGATGACCTGGCCTCAACTCAACTGGTCACAAAGAGGATTATTTGTCAGTTCAGTGATAGTTACCATTGGAGTAGTCACCTGGCTGGCTTTTCGCTTTCTCCCCTTTTGGGTTAGCTATCCTCGTGGCTTCCCGCCCCTATTTTCAAGAACAAAAATAAAGATCCAGGAACGGGTTCGGGCAAACTTTAACGTTACCGGCGGGGGTTATTTATCACCCGAACCAACTGCCGAGGGTGTTATCTAGGTTAAACTTACCGTTGGCCCTATTGAAAAAGAGCGTAACGATTGGGCCCCCCCCCAAAAACGGGTCACCCCGGCCCCGGCAACCTTTCGGGCAAACCG
>CAZUNT010000228.1:0-7685 GCA_964622215.1 uncultured Caldilineaceae bacterium | reverse complement strand
GAGGGTGATATCGAGGATAAACTTACCGTTGGCCCAAATGATAAAGCTCGTTACGAGAGTGCGCCGCCGCCTAAACAGGCTGTAGGACTTCACGCGGGCTTTATCGCCCTGGAGACGCTCAAGAATATTGAGTTCGCTAAAATTAATGGCTCCCAACGCCACCACAATCTTCTTTATCTTACCAAGGTCGTAACCCCGGATGAATTTGAACGCTTGTGCCATCGTTCGGGTGATTTATATCTGGTGAAACCTTATCGCATCCGGACTGAAGCACTACAGGTCGGCCCTCCTTATGACAAAGAATTCCCTCTGTTCATTAAGCCGCGGCGGGCCAACGGAGGCTATCGTTTGGAAATTATTTTTGAGGCACCCAAAAAGAAATTAATCCTAAAATATGCCAAAGATGGTTCGGAGAAAGAAGGGGAAGACGAAAAAGGCTTGGGGGGCAAACCCATTCTTGAAACGTTGAGCCTAAAAATACCTCTGGGTTGCGAGATAGAGCACACCAATGGCTATCACGACAAACAGGAACGGATGGTTCGCTGGTACCGGCAAAGGCTTGATATTACACCCCCCTATGTCGCCTATATTGAATTTAGACATGTTCTTCAAAATGACATCGAGTTTAAGGGTGAATATGTTGTTATTGTTAATGATTGGACCATTTCCCAATTGCACGTAGCACCAGAAAACGCGTCGGTCAAAAATAAATTCATCATCCGTCCAGCAAACGGGTTACGTCTGTTACCCAGTAAGAAAGATAAAGAAGACAAAAAGAAATGGTGGATGCCCTTCATCAAATCTCAGACCAAAAAAGATAAGAAGAACTGGCTGGAGCCTATCGTTGAACATCAGACCAAAATCGAAGGTCAGCTTCGCTTTAATACCAGCTACCTCTTTTCCCAACAGGTACAAATGGCCTCTGACTCTCCATCAGATGATAACCAAGCCGAGGTAAAAGGCAAAGAAGAATTACTTGTCGCCCCAACCCATCATGTTATCAACGTCGTCGTTGAAGCGTTGACCAAAGAGAATATATTTATCCAAAACGTAATTGAAACGCTTGGCGATGTCAAAGAGACGGGAACGAGTAGTTATCGCACTAAATATTGGGAGATTAGCGGTAAATACTTTATTGAAGGTACTTTACAGTCGGTCCGGCTTCATTTGATTATTTTGGGTGAGGGGACGCAGAGTTATCGTCCTAACAGTGAAGGCGTCTCGATCTTTGAACTCGGCCTGCGCAGTTATGTTGAAATGACTGACTTGGTTCAGAGTCCAGATTGGTTGAAGGAGGAATATGAGCGACTCAGAAATATCATCAAAATTGCCGCTTATCAGGGGCGCTACATCAACTATGAAGGCCGTCGGATTTTGGCCTGGCAACGAGAAAAACAATTCGAACGTGACCTTCGCCAGCTTTGTTCTCTTAATGGAAACTCAAAGCTGTCTATAATCCTAGGCGGAGATAATCATCCCAAAAAAATGTATATCTTTATTAGCCCATGTGATGAAGCTAAACGGCTGATCAAGCTACCCAAACACTTCGAGGTTTTTCCACGTCCGCAATTACCCAGTATTGGCGAGGGCTGGGTTGATAAATGGGAGTTGTTAAAAGATGTAGAGGTGGAGTTACAACATGGCCGAAAACAAGCTCTTGTGTAGTGTTAATCTTAAAGATTGCACCAGTGAAGCCCAATATGCCTGTCACCACTGCGGACGCCCGCTGTGTGATGGACCCCATTGTCGCAAATGGATTTTGGATGCTGCTTTTACCGGTTGGCCGATAGCCAGCCATTGTCCTGAGTGCGATCATCTCTTTTGGGGCCTAAAAATATTTAGAGATGGAATTGACTGTCTTAGACAAAAATACAAGTCTTTAAAAACCATTATAGAGTGAAAGAATAAACTATGGGCGCGAAGCATACTTTACACATAACTCTTCACAGTGACGAAGTGCTGCGTGTCGGCACAAATCTTCTCCAGCTTGTCGTCCACAACAGTAGCCCAGTGATGAGCTATGAACAGATTGTGATGCGTCTCTACGCTCCTTTGGGTGTCACTTTAAAACCCGCAAAAGTGGAGATTGCCCCCCTTCCGGCCAACTCAAGCTACTCTGCCACGATTACACTCACTACCAAACGACCGGGGCGTCATCTAATTAAAATAGAAGCCAACACGTTTCCCACACCTAAGGAAGGAGAGTTTCCGCGCACCATTCAGCAGGTAGAGGTACTTCCTGAGCTAAAAAGTACACCCAACTCACCCATAAATTCAATCATGGAAGAGATAACTTACCTTGAGGCCAATTCTAATCACGCACCACGATCCTCCAGGCTTTTAGATGATGAAAGCGATATTTATTCTAGGTATTTAATCGGTTTGAGTCACCTTAGGCGTCACATCGAACATGGACACCCTCAATATAGTGATTTTCTGGTTTACGAACAACAACTGAAAGAAAATATTCTGGCGACACAGCGATTTGGTGACACAGAAAATCAGAGGGCGAGACGATCTGAACTTATTGAACATCTCAATAAATTGACTCGGTCTATCTTAAATACAACTTTTAATGAGTTATGCGAGTAAAGTGTGGTGTTCACTCCGGCCGGCCTAAACCCCATCATTTTGATAAGCCGCGTCCAAAATCTCCACAATATGCATTAACTTCAACGGGGCCTGACGTTGATTGAGGCCGGCCTGCAATTGGATCATACAGCCGGTATTGGCCGAAGCGACGACGCCGGCCCCGGTAGCCAAGATATGATCCATTTTGTGGTCCAGCAGCTTTTGGGCCATTGCGGGTTGGACGATATTATAGGTTCCCGCGCTGCCGCAGCACATGGCCGAGTCTTTCATTTCGATCAGTTTCAGGCCGGGGATGGCGGCCAGTATCTGCCGGGGTTGGCCGGTGATTTTCTGCCCGTGGGCCAGGTGGCAGGGTTCCTGATAAGTGACCTGCCAGGGCAGCGGTTTTTGGGCCGGCCGAGGGCCTAGCTCGGCCAGCAACTCGGTAATGTCCCTGGTTTTGGCCACAAAGGCTTTGGCTTTGGCCGTGTAAACCGGGTCAGCCTGCAGCAGGTGAGCATACTCCTTGAGCTGGTGGGAGCAGCCGGCGGCATTGGCCACGATATAATCCGGGTTGGCCGCTTCGAGCGCGTCGAGGTTTTGGCGGGCCAGTTGCCTGGCTCGCTCAAAGTCGCCGCCATGGCTGTGGAGAGCGCCACAGCAGCCCTGGCCCGGCGGCGCCACCACCTCGCAGCCATTAGCCTGCAAAACCCGGACCGTCGCGGCGTGGACGTGGGCAAAGGCTACACTCTGCACACAGCCGGTCAACAACGCGACTCGTTTGACCTGGCTCTTCTCCAGGGCGGCGTGACCGTCAGGCAAAAATCGCTGCCCCTGGGCAAAGAAGAAGCGCTGATTGACCACCGGGGCCAGTTGCTCCAAATCGGCCAGCCCCATAAGTTTCAAAATTCCCAGCCGCCGGGCCAACGCCTGCAAACCGCTGCGCTGGTAGAGCCACAAGCCGCGGCCAAACAGTCGAAAGAAGGCCATATTCATAAACAAATAGCGGAAGACGACCGGCTCAATCAACCGGCCCAGCCCCGTAGGCGGTTTGACCTTCCTGGCCTGGGCCCGCCCGGCTTCCAGCAAATACCCATAGTGTACCCCGGAAGGACACACCGCCTGGCAAGCCAAACAGCCCAAACACTCCCCCATCTGGTGCAGAAATCCCGGGGTGTCTACGGCCAGCCGGCCTTCGGCGATGCCGCGGATCAAGGCAATCCGACCTCGGGGCGAAGAGGCCTCGGTATAACTTTCTCGATAGGTGGGGCAGGAAGACAGGCACAGCCCACAGCGAACACAAGTATTGATAATATCATCGCTGGGTTTTTCCACGCCGGCCAGGTCCAGAAAGCCTTGAAAGGTGGTGGGTGTTGGCATAGGTCCATTTCCTCGATGTAACGCCTGAATAGTAAATTTTTAAGTAACTACTCAGCCCTACCCCCACGACCGCCGACGGCTGACCGCTGACCGCCGAAAAGACAGGGTACAGGGCGAATTATGGCGGTCGGCAGTCTGCGGTCTGCGGTCAGGAATACTCAATTTGGGGTAGCCTGAGTAGTAACATTTTTAAAATATATAACGATTCGGGTTGAGTAAACCCTGTGGATCAAATCGCCGTTTAATCGTCTGCATCAGGCTGGCGGCGGCGGGCGGTTGGCCCCAGACAGGGAGGCTGTTTTTAGCCTCGGATAGGCAGGCCGCCACGACCGTCTGCGGCCAGCGTTGGCTCAATTGGCGGTGCAATTCGGCCAAACGTTGCCTCAAATCTCCGGCTTCCGCTCGGACGCGCAGCCACAACACCCCCATAGCCGCATCGGCCAGGGTATTGCCGGCTAATCCGGCGGCGGCGCAGCAAGGCCCGACCTGCTCAACGGCGCTGATAACCTCGCCCGGCAGGACGTTGAGGCGCAGCAGTGCTTCTTCCGGCCCGATGGCCGCGAGTTGGGCGAAGTCGACCAACTTAAGCCAATAAACAGCCAGGGCAGCCTCATCCCACAGAAAAATTTCCTGGGCCTGGGCTGCGTCCATCCAGGTTCGGGTGTCACGAAGTTGACGCTCGACGGCGGCTGACCGGCCATCATAGCGTACCAGCAGCCAAGGCGCCGGTAGAAATCCGGATTTTTGAAAAATCCGGGCTTCTGAGAGTTCCAGGCCCAATTGGACCGCCAGGCCGGCATCGAATAGGGCCACTGTAGCAGGCTGCAGGCGCGAAGCTAGTAACTGCTCGACGACCTGGCCCACTTGGGCATAATTGGCAAAGCCAGCCAAAATAGCTCCACCGGTTTCGGGCTGGGGAAACAGTTTCAGGTTCAACTGGGTGATAATCCCCAGTGTCCCGAGTGCGCCGTATTGCAGCCGGGCCATATCATACCCGGCCACATTTTTAACCACCATTCCTCCCCGGCGCATTATCCGGCCATCGACGCGGACAACCTGGATACCAAGCAGCATATCGCGCCCCGTGCCGTAAGCCAGGCGGCGCAGGCCGGTTGCCGGCGGGCCGGCGGCGACAATACCGCCCAAAGTGGTCTGGGCCGGGAGTGGCGCATCCAGAGGTAACATTTGTCCGGTCTGACTCAAGGTCCTATTGGCAGCCTGTAAGGTACAGCCTGCTTGAAAAGCGGCAGTTAAGTCGGAGGGGTAATGTTCGAGGATGCGATTCAGCCGTTCCAGGCTAACTACCAGATCAAGCCGGGCTAAACGCCGCCCCAGATGGCGTTGAGCGCCGCCCCCCCAGGGACTCACCGCCAGTTGCAATTCGCCGGCCACGCGCATCACCGCCGCGATTTCCTCAACCGTACCCGGCTGCGCCACAAACGTGGGTTGTAGATCACCCACCAGGTAAGGCCGGCAATCGCCGCCGCTCAAGAGGTGTTTGCCGCCAATAATCCACTCCAAACGGGTGGCAATAGCCTCAAGGGTGGTAGTTACAGCTTGGCCGACCGTCTCTGGTTTGCCGTCTTCCGTCCGCCCTTCGGCTTGACCCTTTGCCGGCAGCGTCGGCTGATATGTTTTGGGAAAAATCTTGCCTGGGTTGAGCCGGCCATCAGGGTTGAAGCAGGCCTTCAGGTCGGCCATCGCGTCCAGGTCAGCCTGGGTGTAGAGTTGGGCCAACAAATCCTGTTTTTCGGTCCCGATGCCGTGCTCGCCGGAAACACTCCCGCCCATGGCTAGACAAGCTTCCAGGATTTCAACCCCGGCCTGGTGGGCGCGCTGCCTGACCGCCGGGTCACGCCGGTCGAAGAGGATGGTAGGATGGATGTTACCATCGCCGGCGTGGAAGAAATTGCCGATGGGCAGGTTATACTTGGCGGCCGTCTGCTCGACAAAATTCATCACTTGCGGCAGTTTATGACGCGGCACCACGCCATCTTCCAGGTAGTAGTTAGGGGCCAGGCGGCCCATCGCTCCCAGCGCGCCTTTGCGGCCCGTCCACAAGGCGGCTCGTTCAGCGGCGGTGGCGGCGCGGCGAATTTCGCTGGCGTGATGCCCCCGGCAAATCGCCGCAATTTTATCCATCGTCTCCTCCAGGCCGTCGGCTACCCCTTCGACCTCGATCAACAACACCCCGGCCGCGTCTTCGGGATAACCGGCATGCACCGCCGCCTCAACCGCCCGGCAGACCATCCCATCCATCATCTCCAGCGCCGTCGGCACGATGCCATGGGCCAAAATATCGCTGACGGCGGCGGAAGCGTCTTCGACATTCGTTTTGAAAACCACCAGCAAGGTGCTGGTCGTTTCGGGTAAGGGCATAAGTTGGGTGATGACCTCGGTCACAATACCCAAAGTGCCTTCAGAACCCACCAACACGCCGGTCAGGTCATAACCAAAACTATCGGCCAGCAGTCCGCCGGTTTCGATGATTTGACCATCAGGCAAGACCACTTTGAGGCCCAACACATGATTGGCGGTGACGCCATAGGCCAGGCAGTGCGGTCCGCCGGCATTGGAAGCCACATTACCCCCCATGGTGCTGGAGCGGGCGCTGCCAGGGTCAGGGGTGTAAGTGTAGCCCCCCGCCGCTACCTGGTTGACCAAATCAAGGTTGATGACCCCCGCCTCGACCACGGCCCGGCGATTACGATAATCAATGGAACGGATACCGATCATACGGGTCAAGACGACGAGAATGCCGCCTTTGATCGGAATGGCTCCACCCGACAAGCCGGTGCCGGCGCCCCGCACGACCAGCGAGACATTGTAACGCGCTGCCGCCTGGGCAATCTGGCTAATTTGGGCGGTCGTGGCCGGTAAGACGACGACATCGGGCAGGTGAGTTTCAACAGAGGCGTCATATTCGTAGACCAAAAGCTCTTCAGGCTGATACAAAACGGCCTCGGTCCCGACAATTTTCGTCAATTCGGGGATAATTTGTTTTTGAAACATAGCAGAACCTCGCTTAGAGTAGAGACAACCGGGCCGGTCGTCTCTACTCATCTACCAAAATAACGTGGATTTCACGCGGGCCATGCACGCCCAGGACCGACACCAATTCAATATCGGCGGTGCGGCTGGGGCCGGTGATAATGACCAGGTTAGCGGTGGTGGGCAACAAGCTGCCTCCTTGTTGGGCCATCCAGGTGGGCAAATCAGGGTAAAGGTCCGCGACGCGCAGCAGAACCAGGTGAGTTGTTGGCAGCAGAGAGGCGCTGCGCACGCGCCCCGGCCCACCGGTCACAACGATGCTGCCGGTATCGGCCAGGCCGGCCAGAGCGCCGGTCACCCCCAGTAGGATAGAGGCTATCGTTTGGCGATCCGGCGCGTCACCGGCCTGAACCACCCCAATACCGCCGGCCTGCAAGCGATGGGCCAGGCCGGCCACCGGCAGCTCCGCTTCATCCCAGATTAATACTTCCCCGGCCTGTTGGTCATGAGCCAACTTTATTACCTGGTCCAGGGCTTCCCCCGGCGCCAGCGGCCCGTAGACGCGGCCGGTCAGGGCCTCTAGCTCCTGCCGCCAGCGGGCGACCAGAGTTCCTGGCTCAAAAGGTTGAGGTTGAAAAGGGGACAATTGCCGCTGGCGGTCGGCCGTCAATTTTGGATTGTCGACCGCCCGCCGGATATTTTGCATGATTTGGCTATGCCCGTTGTCGTTCACCTTTATCTCC
>CAZUNT010000227.1:0-11337 GCA_964622215.1 uncultured Caldilineaceae bacterium | reverse complement strand
TAAAGTTACTACTCAGGCTACCCAAAATTGAGTATTCCTGACCGCAGACCGCAGACTGCCGACCGCCATAATTCGCCCTGTACCCTGTCTTTTCGGCGGTCAGCGGTCAGCCGTCGGCGGTCGTGGGGGTAGGGCTGAGTAGTTACGTTTTAAATTAGTATAGCACGGGGTAAGTAAGCCGCAACTAACCCAGCCCGCCAAGAACTCAGTAGGAAGTCGTTTGTGGCTTATAAACTTACATCACCCTACCTTTTTTGGCGGTCCCCCACGCTCTTCAGCGCACCCGAAGGGGTGGGGGGAGGCGAAGCGCTCTCGGCGGTCATTTCGTCGCTTTCTGCTTCAACTCGTACAGCTTATTCAACGCCTCCAGCGGCGACAGCGAATCTACATCCAGCGCCTTGATTTCCTCGAGCAAAGGATGAGTCTCCGGTCCCAAAAACGACAATTGCACCCCGGAGAAAGAGTCGCGGATACGTTCCTGGCGTTCGCGAAAATCGGCGTTGCCCTCCAACTCCTCCAAAATTTCGTTAGCCCGGCTGATGACCGCTTTGGGGATGCCGGCGATTTGGGCCACATGGATGCCGTAGGAACGATCCGCGCCGCCGGGGACAATTTTGTGCAGGAAGATAACTTTACTGCCTTCTTCGGTCACGGCCACGTTATAATTGGCGACGTGGGGCAGGTAGCGGGCCAGTTCGGTCAACTCGTGGTAGTGAGTGGCAAAAAGCGTTTTGGCCCGGATTTTGGGGTTGTTGTGGATGTACTCGACTACGGCGCGGGCAATGGCCAGGCCATCGTAGGTGCTGGTGCCCCGGCCCACCTCGTCCAAAATGAGCAAACTGCGGTTGCTGCTCTGGGACAGAATAGAGGCTGTTTCGACCATCTCCACCATAAAAGTGCTCTGCCCGGCGTGAATCTCGTCCTGCGCGCCGATACGGGTGAAGATACGATCTACCAGCCCGATTTTAGCCTTGTCTGTTGGAACAAAGCTGCCGATTTGAGCCATCAACACGATCAACGCCACCTGGCGCAGATAGGTTGATTTTCCGCTCATGTTCGGCCCGGTGATCAGATGGATCATTTCATCCCGCGACATCATGACATCATTGGGTACGAAAGCAGTAACCACCCCCTCAGGGTCAACCAGGGGCATCGTTTCGACCACCGGATGGCGGCCATTGATAATTTCCAGAGTATCGTCGTCGCTCAGGTTAGGACGGGTGTAGTTGTTCTGCCGGGCCACCTCGGCCAGGGCGGCAACCACATCCAGGTAAGCCAGCACCCGGGAGGTGGATAGCAGCCGTCCGGCGGCGGCGGCAATTTGAGCGCAGACTTCCTTGAAGATGCGAATTTCCACCTCCAATTGTCGTTCCTCGGCGTTGAGCACCAGGTTTTCGTATTCTTTTAGCTCCGGGGTGATGTACCGTTCGGCGTTGACCAGGGTTTGCTTGCGGATGTAGTCGGGCGGCGACTGGTCGCGGTTGGCGTGCGTGATCTCGATGTAATAGCCAAAGACCTTGTTAAAACCAACCTTGAGGCTTTTAATGCCCGTTCGCGCCCGCTCGACCGGCTCCAGGTTGGCAATCCAAACCCGGGCCTCGCGGGCGCTGGCGATAATCCCGTCCAACTCGGCGGAGAAGCCGGGGCGAATGAAGCCGCTTTTGTTAATTACCGCCGGCGGGTCGTCAACGATAGCCTGGGCGATCAGGCTGACGAGGTCAGGACAAGCCTCTAATCGTAAATCGTCCAGCCCACTTCGCTCCGCTTCGGGGACTGTCGTCGTAAATTGTAAATTTTCCACTATTTGTTGAATGGCCGGCGTCGCCTCCAGACTTCGTTTGACGGCCAGCAAGTCGCGGGGTTGGGCCAGGCCTTGAATAACCCGGTTGGTCAGCCGTTCCAGGTCGGCGATTTCTTTAAGCCGGACGCGCAGGTCTCCCCGGGCCAGGGTGCTATTGAAAAAAGTTTCTACGGCGTCAAGACGGGCGTTGAGGGCAGCCACATCCAGCAGCGGCTGGTGCAGCCAGGTGCGCAGCAGCCGCCCGCCCATCGGGGTGATCGTTTTATCCAGGACGCCCAATAGCGACCCTTGCACCGAGCCGGTGCGAATGGTTTCGGTCAGTTCCAGGTTGCGCCGGGTGGCCGCGTCGAGGGTCATAAAGGCGTCGGTGCTGTAGGTGTTCAGCCGGATGATGTGAGCCAGGGCTGATTTTTGGGTGTCGGCCACGTATTGGATAATGGCTCCGGCCGTCTGGATGGCCAGAGGCTTACCGCTCAGTCCAAAGCCGTCGAGGGTAGCAACCTCAAAATGACGCTGCAGAACTTGTTGAGCCTGGCTGGTTTCAAAGTGCCACTCGTCGTAGAGAGAGTGAGGGAGGCCAAGAGAGTTAATGGCTGCCAGGCTGCCTGGATTGGGGGTAATAATTTCCGCCGGTTTCAGCCGGGTAATTTCGTTCAGGGCCAGCCGGGCAATATCTGGCCCCTGCAACTGGGTGGCGGCAAACTCGCCGGTGGTGATGTCCACATAGGCCAGGCCGGCTCGCTCGCCCTGGATGACTAAGGCCGCCAGGTAATTGTTCTCCTTGGCCGTCAGCAGGTTGGCCTCGACCACCGTACCTGGGGTAACAACACGAATGACTTCGCGGGGGACCAGGCCCTTGATCGGCTCATTGCCTAACTGCTCGCAGATTGCCACTTTGAACCCGGCCTTAATCAGCCGGGCCAGATAACTATCGACGGCATGATAAGGCACTCCGGCCATCGGCACCCGCTGATCCTGGGCCACAGCCCGCGAGGTTAGCACAATGTCGAGCGCCTTAGCCACTGTTCTGGCATCCTCGTCAAAAGTCTCATAAAAGTCGCCCAGGCGGAAAAAAACGATCGTGTCAGGATATTGCTTTTTAACGGCTAGGTATTGCCGGCGGACTGGTGTTGTCATGTCACAATTGATAATTGGTAATTGACAATTGTCAATTATCAAGGGGTTAGTGAACTTGATAAATAGCCAGGCCATTTTAAATCTGGACCGATTTGTGGGCAATTTCACCCCCCTTGCATTTTCGCGTTGAAATGGTTATAATGAATGACCTTATCCTTCCCGACCGGCTTTCTACTTCTTCTGCCAATAGATTTCTTAATCCACTAAAATTCTAACCGACCGTACGCAGGAGTCCAGGCTTCAGCCTGGATAAACTCAAATAAATTCGGACCCCTAACGGAGAAACTGCGTTACCTCACAGCTTAATGGTTGAGTGATCCTATCCATGATGAATAAAACTTTCCTGGAAAAAGCCACAACCTTAAAAGGTGAATTGATCCGCCTGCGCCGGACCATTCATCAGCACCCGGAGCTTGGCTTTGAGGTTTATGAAACAGCCAACCTGGTTACCCGTACCCTGACCGAACTGGGCCTTGAGGTGCAGACCGGCGTAGGCAAAACCGGCGTCGTGGCCCACCTGGGCCGGGGAGGGGGTCCGGCCATTGGCATCCGGGCCGATATGGACGCCTTGCCTATCCTGGAGCAGACCGGGGTCGAGTATGCCAGCAAAATTCCGGGCCGGATGCACGCCTGCGGTCACGATTCCCACACCGCTATGTTGTTGGGGGTGGCCCTGCTTTTGCGAGAGGTTGACCTGCCCGGTGAGGTGCGGTTAATTTTCCAGCCCTCGGAAGAGGTTTTTGACGATGAAGGTGTTAGTGGAGCGCCGCGTATGATTGACGACGGTGCGCTCGATGGCCTGGACGCGGTCATCGCTTTGCACGTCGACTCTAAACTGGAGGTGGGCAAGATTAGGGTGGCGGCCGGGGTAGTCCAGGCTGCGGTTGACGATTTTCGCATTTATGTGCAGGGCCGGGGTGGACATGCGGCCCACCCTTATGCGGCCCTCGATCCCATCTGGTTGATGACCCAGGTTTTGCAGGCGCTCTATGGTATCCCTTCGCGCCGCCTGGACCCGCTTCGCTCCGGCGTGGTAACGGTGGGGATTGTCAAAGCCGGCAGCGCCAGCAACGTCATTCCGGCCGAAGCCTTTATCGAGGGGACCATGCGCAGCCTCGACCCAAAAGTGCGGCTGCAACTGCGGGAGGAGGTGGAAAAAGCCGCCGCTATTGTCCGCGCTCTGGGCGGCGATTATCGCCTGGAGTTTGATTTTGGCTACCCGCCTCTGGCCAATGACCCCACCGTAGTGAGCTGGCTGCAGCAGGTCGGCGCTGAATTGCTGGGCCGGGACCACCTAACAGACGAAGACGTGGTCAGTTTTGGGGCGGAGGATTTTGCTTATATGACCGGCCAAGTGCCGGGAGCAATGTTCCGTTTGGGCGTCAAACCCAAAGATGGAGAATATGGCGGCTTGCACGAAGCCACCTTTAACCTGGAGGAAGATGCCCTACCTGTCGGTGCGGCTGTGCTGGCCGAAACAGCCCGGCGATTTGTGAGAGGAGAACTTTCACTGCTTAGGGCAATCGCATCCTAACTTCTGAAGCGATTAAAATCGCACCTGAAAGGCTAAAGCCGGTTGTCCGCCTACGCGGACACGTTCTCTCCCTGTCCGCGTAGGCGGACACGCTCTCTTCCTGTCCGCGTAGGCGGACATTGTGGCTAACAGCCCTGTAGGGGCGACTTCAGTCGCGCAAATTTGTAAAAAAGGAGGTGAGATCAGTCATATAATTAAGCTCGTTGGTAGGATGGCTTTCTAATCAAACCTTTCAACATAAACCATGAGGAGGAGATATGTTTTCCAAACGACTCGGATGGTCAGTGACGATCATAATGGTTGCTATCTTGTTGCTGGCAGCTCAGTGCGGCGGGGCACAGCCTGCCCCCCAACAACCGGCTGCCCAAGAACCGGCCAAAACGGAAGAAACTGCTCCCGCTCCGGCCGCAACCGAACCACCGGCGGCGGCTGAACCCACTCAAGCGCCGGCGACCGAAGAAGCGCCGGCCGAACCTACCCCGGCCCCCGCGACTGAAGAGGCCGCCGCAGCGCCATCTTCCGGCGGAGGCGGCAAAGTGGTGACGATTAGTTTTACCCAGGAACCCAGCAGCCTTAACCCGATCTACATGAATCAATGGTTTGCTCAAATCACCACAAATATCTGGTTGTTGTCGCCCTGGATGTTTAACGAGAAAAACGAAGCCTATCCGGTCCTGTTGACCGAATTGCCCAGCGTTGAAAATGGCGGAATCTCCCAGGATGGTCTGACCATGACAATGCATTTGAAAGATGGTTTGACCTGGTCGGATGGTGAGCCTTTTACCTCAGACGATTTTGTTTTCACCTGGCAGATGCATATGGACGATGGTAATGCCCCGGCCTCTCGTTATCCCTATGATGAATTTGTCAAAAATGTCACTGCGCCTGACCCTCAAACCGTCGTGGTGGAATTTAGTAAGCCTCTGGCTGGCTGGCTGGCGAGTCTCTTTGTGAATACTAACGGCAGCGCGATTATCCCCAAGCATATTCTTGAGCCGGTCTTTAAGGCCGAGGGCACCATTGACAATGCCGAATGGAACCGCAAGCCGACGGTTGGGATTGGCCCCTTTGTCTTCAAGGAGTGGGAAAGCGGCAGCCACGTCTCCTTTGTGCGCAACCCAAACTATTTTGGCCCATCACCCAAGGTGGACGAGATTTTCTTCCGCATCGTGCCTGACGACGCCGCCCAGGTAGCCGCACTTAAAACCGGCGATGCCGACATTGGCACTTTTATCAGCAACACCGACGTGCCCGACCTGAAAGACGCCGGCATCGATATTGCCACCGTCTCTTCCGGTTACAATGAAAATATGTTTTTGAATATGCGCCCCGACAGCGCCCATCCGGCCATGCTTGACGTTAATGTGCGTAAAGCTCTGGCGCTGGGCATTAATCGCGAGCAAATCACCCAGGATTTGCTCTTTGGCCTGACCCAACCCCCGGCCACCTACTGGGATGGCTCGGACTGGATGAACCCGGACATTAAACCTTATCCCTACGACCCCGAACAGGCCAAAAAGTTACTCGACGAGGCCGGCTGGGTGGACAGCAACGGCGACGGTACTCGCGACAAAGATGGGAAAGAATTGGTTTTGCGTTATGCCACCACCAATCGGCCCGTGCGGGTAGATACTCAGGCCGTAGTCCAGCAGCAGCTCAAAGAGATTGGCATTGGCGTTGAATTAAGCAGTTTTGAGTCCGATATTTTCTTTGGCGGTTTTGCCGAAGGCGGCCCGTGTGCGGTGGGTGAGGCCGACATCTGCCAATTTTCTGATGCCATCAAATTCCCTGACCCTGACATAGATTATTGGCAGTGTGCTCAGATCCCCTCTGAGGAAAACCCCTCCGGTAACAACTACTACATTTGCGACGAGGAACTGGATAAACTTTTCAAAGAAGAAGCCGTTGAGATGGATGCCAACAAGCGGCGGGAATTGGTCTACCAGATCCAACAGCTTATGCACGATCAAGTCTATATTATCGGTATGTGGCAGGACCCCGACATTTGGGCTTTGAATCCGCGCTTACAAAACGTCAAATTATCCGGCGTAACCCCCTTCCACAACTGCGCCGAATGGGATGTTAGTGAGTAACTAAACCAATTTGCAATTTTAGATTGACGATTTACGATTAGGAGAACAATATTGTGATCCTAATCGTAAATCCAAAATCGCAAATCGTAAATCCTCCTAGAGGAGAGGCCATGACCACATATATTGTCCGCCGTTGTTTGCAGGCGATCCCCCTTTTGCTCATCATCAGTGTGGCCCTCTTTCTGCTCACCCAAAATATGGGGGATCCCCTGGCTACCCTGGGTGGACGCAAACAGCTCCGCGCCGCCGACCGGGAACGCCTGATGCGCCAGATGGGGCTGGATCAACCCGACTTGGTGCAATATGTTTATTGGCTCATCGGCAATGATTGGACCAAAGTTGACCGGGACGGCGATGGTGTGGCCGAAACCCCTGGCCCACGTAAGGGCGTTATCCGGGGCGACTTCGGCATCTCGATTGTAAACCGCCGCCCGGCCCTGGAATTGATCGCTCAACGATTACCCAACACCCTCTTATTGATGTTACCCGCCGAATTTTTGATTATTGCTCTCTCCCTGGTTATTGGCATTTATTCGGCCCTCAGACAATACACCTTTATCGATAACCTGGTGACGGCTTTCTCCTTCATCGGTTACTCGATGCCGGTTTTCTGGCTGGCTTTGATGCTGATGTATATTTTTGCCGTCCAGTTTAAAGCCTGGGGTTGGCTCTATATGCCCACCGTAGGTATGTTCGAGCCGGAGCAAGGCCCAACGCCTCAGCAAATTCTGTGGCATATGGTCTTACCGCTGGCTACGCTGACCATCATCAGCGTGGCCGGGTATAGTCGTTACGTTCGGGCGACTATGCTTGAGGTGATCAATACCGATTATATTCGGACTGCTACGGCCAAAGGCCTGACCCGCCGCATGGTCATTTATGGTCACGCCCTCAAAAATGCCGCTCTGCCCCTGGTGACCATTGTCGGCCTGGATCTACCCTTAGTCCTGGCCGGGGCCGTCGTCACCGAAACAATTTTTGCCTGGCCCGGTATGGGCCGCTTATTCATCGATCACGCCGAGCGGTCCGACGTGGCGGTATTGATGGGTATTCTTATGATGGTTTCTGTCGCCGTTATCTTTTTTCAGATCGTGACCGATATAGTTTATGCCTACCTGGACCCGCGTATTCATTTAACGTAACTACTCAGCCCTACCCCCACGACCGCCGACGGCTGACCGCTGACCGCCGAAAAGACAGGGTACAGGGCGAATTATGGCGGTCGGCAGTCTGCGGTCTGCGGTCAGGAATACTCAATTTGGGGTAGCCTGAGTAGTAACCATTTAACTTAAGAAGGGCCACTGCCTATGACAACTGTTACGGCTCCCGCCCCTGCCCTTGAAATAACGGGCCAATTTGCTAAACCGGCCCTCTCGCCGAGCCAGTTAGCCTGGCGGCGGTTTCGCCGCCACAAAATGGCCATGTTTGGCTCGGTCACCCTGATTTTGCTGGTCATCTATTGTACGGTTGGGGCTATTTTTATGCCGGAGGCTTACGCCAATTATAACGACACCTCCATTCGCCTCCAGGAACCGAGTTGGACGCACCCCTTCGGTACGGATTCCATTGGCCGCGATCTGATGGCCCGGACCATCTCTGGGGGGCAGATCTCACTGATCATTGGCGTTTTAGCCATGCTGGTGGCCGTGGTGGTGGGCACCCTGGTTGGAGCTATAGCCGGTTATTATGGCGGCTGGATCGACAGCATTTTGATGCGTTTTACCGAGGCCATGTTTAACATCCCCCAACTGTTTTTGCTGATTGTGATGGCTAAATTTTTTGGTTCCGAGATTCAAACGATTCAACTTTTTGGCCGTACCTTTAGCGGCAGCGTGCTGGTCATTATCCTCATTATTGGGCTGACCAGTTGGATGTACCTGGCTCGCATCGTTCGGGCTGAATATCTAACCCTCAGAGAACGAGACTTTGTCAGCGCCGCCCGGGCCATTGGCGCGTCCAATTTGCCGATTATCTTTCGCCACATTTTGCCCAACGCCACCGCGCCTATCATCGTCGCCGGCACCCTGGGCGTGGCTTCGGCTATTTTGTCTGAGGCTTATGTCAGCTTTTTTGGCCTGGGCGTGCAGCCGCCGACCGCCAGTTGGGGCAACCTGGTGGTTGGCTCTTACAACTATTTGCAAACATCGCCCTGGCTGTGGATTTTCCCCGGCTTGCTCATTCTGCTCACCGTTCTGAGTATTAATTTTGTCGGGGATGGCCTGCGGGATGCCCTGGACCCGCACACCCAGATTTAAAAAGGAGAAAAAATGCAAACTTGGCGTTACGACCATCTAACCTGGCCGGAGATGAACGAAGCTCTGGCCCGCGATCCCCAACCGGTGATCCTGATCCCCTTTGGCGCGGTAGAAGACCACGGCCCGCACCTGCCGCTCTCTACAGACAACGACATCCTGGCCGGGCTTTTAGAGGAGGTAGGCCGCCGGGCCAACGGTGATGTACTGCTGCTGCCAACCATCCCCTTTGGCCTGGACGAGCACCACATGGATTTCCCCGGCACCATCGCCGTTGACATCGAAACCTGCCTGGCTTACGTTTCGCAGGTGGCCATCAGCGTAGCCCGGCACGGCTTCAAGCATATTCTCATCGTCAACGGCCACGGTTCCAACCACAGCATCGTCGATCTGGCCGCCCGCAAATGCGTGCTGGCGACGGGGGCCAAGTGCGCCGCCATCAGCCCCAATGCCGCTATTGACCCCTCCCTGTGCGCCGACGTGCTAGAGAAAGGCCGGCGCGGCGGCCCCGGCAGCGTCAGCCACGCCTGTGAATACGAAACCGCTATGATGCTCCACCTCCAGCCCGACCTGGTGCAGATGGACAAGGCCGAGCGCGACATCAATCAGCCCGCCGGAAAATATTTCAGTTGGGACCTGGGCCGCCCCAGCCCGGTCATGTGGCAGGATTGGTGGAGCCGCATCAGCCGGACGGGAATTGCCGGGGATGCCTCCGTAGCTACGGCTGAGTTTGGCCAGGAGTTGTGGGAAGTAACCGTGGAACGGCTTATCGAGCTATGCTGGGAGTTCAGGAGTTTTGAGAACCCGCCGAGGGTGGACCATCACGTGAAACGTGAAGCGTGATACGTCTTTGTTAGTGCAATCACAGAGGACTTGTTCCGACTAGACCTGACAGGTTTCCGAAACCTGTCAGGTCTTATTCCCGAAAAACTTGTCTGATTCTGCATTAGGTAAGTTCAATGCCTTGGTAAGCGGTTTTTTCCTTTTACGTGCCCCGCCTCTTTACCCGCATACCATGCTAAAAAATTCGTGACCAAGATAATTGCTATGGCAAAAGACAGCCAAAGAAGGAGATTGTAAAAAGGCTCACTTAATTGGTTAGGTTTGCTTTGGGTTAACAAATAAAATTGGCCAGGGTTGAATTTGAATTTAGCTTTCTCCTTGTACCAGTCCACCCTTTTGGTTCCATACGGCGTTGAGCTTAACCAACTACGTTGGCCTGGGTCGGGCATAATTGGATAGAGAATGCCTGATATTACTTGCTGTCCAACTGCGTCTGTTGTGGGTTCCTGCCAAGAAGTATCTTGAATCACTACGGTTATGGGGTCAGTGGATTGCCACTCTCTACTCACCAGCGGGGTTCGATAAACCCAGACAATTTCTGGAGGTTGTTCCGCACCGCCCCGTCGCTGCCGGTTTGCCAGGCGCCTGCGCCTATCCATCCCAATGTCCAAAGGCTGGTGAAAGAAACTAGAAAAATTGTAGTTGTTGTGTAGCTCACGTCATCCTGTTACTTCTATTTGTACCCTAACCTGGACGAGCCAGAGCCAAACAGGGCAAATTAACCACAGAGATCACAAAGAATTTCACAAAGATCACCAAGAAACTCTCTCTGTGCTCCTCTGTGCATCCTTTGTGCTCTCTGTGTTAAACTTCTTGCTCAATGTATAAGAAGTTAATTGATAAGGCAGGGTTGTTCAGTTCTACCAAAAAATCACGAAGAATCTGTTACTTACGACAGCCAAAGAACACTGATTGGTAGAATTTAACGGATTTTAGCTGTTGAATCTGTTTAATTCTACGCATCCGTGTTCTTTAGTTTTTAGAACTGAACAGCCCTGATTGATAAGGTCCTAATCCCGGCGAAAATTTTTCTAGAATACTATATGTTTTACGTCTCAAGTGGCCTCGATCACCTTGGCCTTTGTCACCCGGATCAAATCCTGCACCGCCAACTCCAGGTTGACGCCCCGCTTGCCGGCGCTGACCAGGATTCGTTCTAATTCGAGGGCCGGTTTGTCCAGGTAAACGGCAAAATTTTTATGCAGCAGGGCCAGGGCCGAGATGCCGCCGGTTTGCAGGCCGGTCAGGCGCTCGGCTTCCTTGTGAGGAGCCATCTGCACCTTCTTCTGACCGACCGCCTGGGCCAGTTTTTTTAAATCCAACTCCCGGCTGCCGCCGATTATCACTAATACGGGCTTGCCGGCGGCAGGCAACACCACCAACGTTTTATAAACGTTGTCGTGGGGTAGGCTAAAGTAATCGGCTACCCCATCCGCCGAGTGGATGGTATCAGGGAACTCCCGGACCGTATAATTGACTTTTTGCTGGTCCAAAATCCGCATCGAGTTAAGTTTTTCGGCCATCGTACTTGTCCAAAAATTTGGTTATATAGCTGACCGGATAAATTTTTTCCAACCATTTTGGGCCGGGATTTGGGGATTTGGGGATTTTTCCCTTTATTTTTTATCCCCCAATCCCCTAACCCGCAGGGTGCAAAGCCTATCCCGGCAAAAACTT
>CAZUNT010000226.1:0-11347 GCA_964622215.1 uncultured Caldilineaceae bacterium | reverse complement strand
GGGGAGTGTTCTACAATTGTAGGGGTAAACGATGGTCGCTTGATAGGGAATTATCAGGTACCACAAAAGCCCACCGCATACGGATTATCAAAGATAAGCTCCAACTCGAAGCCAAGACCGCCCAGCGCTTCCGCCACGATCTCATCACTGATGAGACAACGGTCATATTCAAATGTCACCTCACCGTCGGGCTGGATAGCCCAGTCAATCACACCATGCATCTTGCAGATCAAATCTTCCACTTCTTCTTCGGTAGAGGCCGGTAAATAAGGATCGTTGACAATAAATCGGGCGAGACCCATTTCGAACTCCTTCTATGTAGAAAGTAAATTGTGTGAATTAAATCACAAGCTTGTGATAATTTTCACAATATAACATAAAAGGAGATTTTTGTCAAATGACCAGGTGATGCACATCGGTTCACTGCCTGATAAGTTTTAACCCCTCAAGGCACACAACCCGTTCCTCGTCGTTCGGCACTACCAGCACGGCAATCGGCGCGCCAACCTGGTTAATTGGAGTGATGGCGTCACTGCCGGCCTGCTGGTTGGCAGTAGGGTCGAGGGTAATACCGCACCACTCCATTCCTTTACAAGCGGCTGCTCGAACCTCCGGGCAGCGTAAACCGACATCATCAGTGAAAATAAGAACATCCAGCCCACCCAGTGTGGCGCTCATGCTCCCGATATATTGCTTGAGCCGGTAAACATACATGTCGAAGGCCAATTTGGCTCGTGAGTCATTTTTGCTTTCGCCGGCCTGAATGAGATCGCGGATGTCACTGGAGAGGCCGGAAATACCGAGCAAGCCGCTCTGATAGTTCAGCATGTGATTCAATTTGACGCCGGTGTAGTCGGCTTGCTCGATCAGGTACAGGAGTACGGCAGGATCAAGATCACCACAGCGAGTGCTCATGATCAGGCCGGGTAGAGGGGCATAGCCCATCGAAGTATCCAGCGAGCGCCCACCTTTGATGGCGGCTACACTAGAGCCGCCGGTCCCCAGGTGGCAGGCCACGATACGCAGTTCGGCCAAGGGCTTATCGAGAAAAAGGGCCGCCTTATGAATGACATCGTGATAAGATAGGCCATGGAAGCCGTACTTGCGGAGGCGATGGGTTTCGGCAACTTGCCAGGGTAAAGCATAGGTGTAAGCATAATCCGGGATGGTGGCGTGGAAGGTGGTATCGAAGGTGGCATACTGAGGCGTCTCAGGCCAGGCTTCTCGGCTGGCTTGAATGATACTGAAAGCATTGGGGTTATGGACGGGGGAAAAAGGCAGACACTGTTCCAGAAGTTGTAGTTTTTCATCATCCAGCAGGGTAGATTGTTTAAAGAGAGGACCGCCATGAACAATACGATGCCCTACCAGGTCAACCTGGAGATGGTGGCTCTGAATGAAAGCCAGGATCCAGGTGGCGGCTTCGCGATGGTTGTCAAGTCTCCGGGCCGTCTCATAGGTCTGGCCTTCCAGATGATGTTCGATAAAGGAGCCGGATATACCGACGGTGCCGACTCGATGGGCCTTACCGGAGCAGATTACCTCAAGCTCGTTGGCCCCGGCGGCTTGGAAGATCTTGTAACTTAGAGAGGAACTACCGCAATTAAAAGTTAGGATATTCAATTCAATCTCCTGTGTAAAACAGCCAATCAGCTCATTGTTTGATCAAAAGCGGCGACAATCTGGCGGGCCTCGGCCACCATTTCTGGAGCGGCGTCGAAGATGGCCTCACCGCGAATATCTGCTTCGACGGCGCGGGGGTTGGCCGACAAAAAGCCGATCACCGGCAGATCTGCGGGCAGTTGGCGGCGAATGTAATCACGATCGGCCTCGGTGCGGACCTTGTTGCCGACTACATAACACCGTTTCACCCCAATATCGGCCGCCAGGCGGTGTATGGTTTGGGCCGTGCCCAGGCTGCGCTGGCCCGGTTCGACCACAATCAAAAAGGCGTCTACGGCGCTGGCCGTGGCCCGGCCCAGGTGCTCCACGCCGGCATCCATATCCAGGATCATGACTTCATCCCGGTAGAGCAGGATATGCGTCACCAGGGCCTTGAGTAGGGCACTTTCGGGACAAATGCAGCCACTCCCACCCGTATCGATGGTCCCCAGTTGCAGTAAGCGAATGTCCCGGTAAAGCACGCTGAATTGTTCGGGAATGTCGTCAACGCGGGGGTTAATTTTGAAGAAGCCGCCACTTGTGCCAGGTTTGGCTCCGGTTCGCTCGTGAATTAAATCTTCCATCTGGGCGATAGGGGTGACCTGGGCGGCTAATGGGGCGGGCAGCCCCAAAGCATAGGCCAGGCTGGCGGCCGGGTCGGCGTCAATGGCGATAACTTTGTGTCCGGCTTCGGCATAAATGTGGGCCATCAGGGCGGCCAGGGTGGTTTTGCCCACGCCGCCTTTACCGGTGATTGCAATTTTGGGCATAGATCGCTCCCTTGTATAGTTAAAAGGGGTACTTTCCATCTAACGGGGAGGAGTGCGGAGTTTATTCCGCTTTTAGGCTGGTAGCACACGAAGCGGAAATCTGCACTCCTTATGCTTTACCCACGCTAAGTGGAAGATACTCGTTAAAAATCTTAAGTCAGTATACTCCACAAGCAGGGTCAATTTTAGTGACAAATGTCATGTCTAATGTAGACACATGACGGGTTTAAATTGTCACAAAAAGCTGATATAGTAGAGCTATGAGCGAACAAACTTCTCCCAATCCGGTCAATGAACTGGCCCGGCGGGTTGAGCAACTGTCGCGCCTGACCGAGGTCAGCAAATCGGTAGCAGCCCAGTTAGACCTGGACCCGCTGCTCCAGCAGATTGTAAATACAGCCACCGAACTGGTCGAGGCTGAGATGGGGGGCCTGCTGGTGCTGGGCGATGTCGAAGCGGGTTTTCAGTTTTTCAAAGTCAGTGGCTGGCCCCACGAACCTCGCGGTTTCCCCACCGGCACGGGAATTCTCAGCCTGCCTTATCTGCGCGGGGTGCCCTTACGCCTGGACGATGTCCGTTATCACCCTGAGTTTAAGGGCTTTCCAGATTACCACCCAAAGGTGGCGGCTTTCCTATCGGTGCCACTTTTAGGCAAGGGCCAGGCTTTAGGAGCGCTGTTCGTCGGCAATACGCCCGGCGGCCCTGTCTTCAGCGCGGACGATGAGGAATTACTGCTGGCCTTCGCCGCCCAGGCTACCATTGCTATTGACAATGCTCGCCTGTACGCCCATGCTGAAGAGCTGGCCCGCTTGCGCGAGCGCCACCGTATTGCCCAGGCGCTGCACGATACCCTGGCCCAGATGCTCTTCACCATCGGCCTGGAGACGGAGTGGTGCGTCAATCATCTGGCCCTGGATGGAGAAGCCCGCCAAAAGCTGCAAACCATTCGCCGCCTGGCGGCCCGCAGCGGCGACGAGCTGCGCAGCGCCATCTTCGCCCTGCGCAGCCGCTATCTGCCCGGCGGAGAAGTTTTGGTCGAATTGTTGCAAGAGCAGGTCAGCGAATTTGAAACGCAGAGCGGCATCGCCGCTACCCTGATCGTTGTGCCCCAATTTCCCGCCCTGCCGCCGCTGGTCGGCGAGGCCATCTATCGTATCGTGCGCGAGTCCCTGTCGAATGTGCGCAAGCACGCCTGCGCCTCGGCGGTTATGGTCAGTTTGCACTGCGGCCAGGACTCGGTTACGGTGACTATCCAGGATAACGGCGTTGGGTTGGCCGAGCCGTTAAGCCTGGAGGCCGACGACCGGGATTTGCATTTTGGGGTGGATACTATGCGCCAGTTTACCGCTCAGGCGCGGGGTGATTTTTTCATCGCCAACAATGACGACCAGGGGGTGATGGTCAAGGCTCGTTTTCCCGTTCCCGGAGTATGTTTCACATGAACCCTATTCGAATTATCCTGGTAGACGACCATCGGATCGTCCGCCAGGGGCTGCGCTCGATTTTGGACCCTGACCCGCGTTTTGAGGTGGTGGGCGAGGCGGCCACCGGCGTTGAGGCCCTCCAGGTGCTGAATACACAACAGCCCGACATTGTCTTGCTCGATCTGAAACTGCCCGACATGAGCGGGGTCGAACTCTGCCAGCGCATGGTCGAGCTTCGCCCGGCTACGGCGGTGCTGATTCTGACCGCTTTCATCGACCGCAACCTGGTCAATGCCTGCCTGCAAGCTGGAGCGCGCGGCTATTTGCTGAAAGACGCGGAGAACCTGCGGCTGCGGGAGCACCTGCTGTCTGTGGCGCAGGGCCACGCGGCCCTGGACCCTCGCGCCGCCGATGTGCTGGCCGAGTATGTCCGCAAACAGCACCAGCCGCCCCAAATGCTCAGTTTGCGGGAGGTGGAAATATTGCGCCTGATCGCCCAGGGGTTGACCACCAAGGAGATTGGCAGCCAGCTTCATCTCAGCGAAAACACGGTCAAAGGTTATATCAAGGATATGCTGGCCAAGTTGGGCCTGCATAACCGGATCGAAGCCGTGCTGTTGGCCAAAGAGCGCGGACTGATTTAGGAATAAGGTAACTACTCAGGCTATCCCAAATTGAGTATTCCTGACCGCAGACCGCAGAGAGCGCCTCGCCTCCCCTCACCCCTTCGGGTGCGCCGAAGGGCGTGGGGGACTGCCGACCGCCATAATTCGCCCTGTAACCCGTCTTTTCGGCGGTCAGCGATCGACGGTCGGCGGTCAGGGTTGCTGAGACATAGGGTCGGCTGAGTAGTTACCCAATAGGAAATACTCCCCCTCAAAAAACGGAGATTGTCATAAGACCATAAACGTGATAAAATGGATATATGGTTTTCTGGTGAGTTTCTTCACTATTTATTGCTGGCTACCAGTTATATGCAGTTCAATCGCCTCGATCACTTCCTGATTTCAGTGTAGCCTCTCAGAATAAAACTCGGTGGTCACAAGTATCTGCCCCATCCAATCTCAAGGAGTGAGACCAATTGCCACGAGTCTTTGACAACATTGAGCTACCTCTTTTACCTGCTCTAAAAACAACACTTGGCGTCTCCCATCGAGCTGATTTTTGTGTGGGCTATTTCAATCTGCGCGGCTGGAAACAAATTGATACCTGCATCGAAGCTTGGGCCGGAGGCGACGATAACTGTTGTCGCTTGCTGGTGGGTATGCAGCGTTTGCCCCAAGAGGAGTTACGGGAAGGGTTGAGTTTGACCGGCCTGGCCGATGGTTTGATTGACCAAAAAACGGCCATCCGCCTAAAAAAACGCCTGGCCGAGGAGTTTCGCGAGCAATTAACCGTTGGCGCGCCGACTAACGCCGACGAGGCCGGTTTGCGCCGGCTGGCCGCCCAAATCAAGGTTGGGAAAGTCGTCGTCAAGCTGTTTTTACGGCATTCCCTACACGCCAAACTTTACCTGCTGTTTCGCTCAGATCCAAATAATCCTATTACCGGCTTCTTGGGGAGTAGCAATTTAACCTTTGCCGGTTTATCCAAACAAGGTGAACTGAATATTGACGTGCTTGACCACGATGCCACGCAAAAGCTGGCCCGCTGGTTTAATGACCGTTGGGATGATAAGCTCTGTTTGGATATTTCGGAAGAACTTGCTCAAATCATCGAAGAGAGCTGGGCCAGAGAAGAGCTTATCCTGCCCTATCACATTTACCTCAAAATGGCCTATCATCTCTCGCTTGAAGCCCGCACCGGTTTGGCCGAGTTTAGTCTGCCCAAAGACTTTGAAAGTGAACTGCTCGATTTCCAGGTGGCCGCGGTTAAAATTGCTGCCCACCACCTCAATAAACGAGGTGGGGTTATCATTGGCGATGTGGTTGGTTTGGGTAAAACCCTGATGGCTACGACCCTGGCCCGTATCTTTGAAGATGATTACAATCTGGAGACATTGATTATCTGCCCCAAAAACCTGGTGAGGATGTGGGAAGATTATCGGCAACACTACCGTTTACGAGCCAAAGTGCTTTCACTCAGCCAGGTAATCCAGCAACTATCCGAACTGCGCCGCTATCGTATTGTTTTAATTGACGAAAGCCACAACCTGCGCAATCGCGAGGGCAAAAAATATCGCGCTATTCAAGAGTATATTCAGAAAAACGATAGCCGGGTGATCTTACTCTCGGCCACCCCTTACAACAAAACCTATCTGGACTTATCCAATCAACTCCGGCTGTTCATCTCGGAAGAAAGTGATTTAGGTATTCGCCCGGAGCAATTATTACGCCACCTGACCGAAACCGAATTCATCCGGCGACATCAGGCCGGATTACGCACCCTGGCTGCCTTTGAAAAGAGCGAATTTGCCGATGACTGGCGCGAATTGATGCGTCTTTTCCTGGTTCGCCGCACCCGCTCGTTTATTAAAGATAATTACGCCTTCACCGACCCGGAGACCGGGCGTAAATATCTAACCTTTGCCACCGGCCAACCTTTCTATTTTCCCAACCGTATCCCCAAGCGGATTGACTTTAGAATTGAGGAGACAGACCCCACCGATCAATATGCCCGCATGTATGCGCCCAGGATCGTGGATATTATCAACGATTTATCCCTGCCGCGTTATGGCCTGGGTAACTATATCGCCGCCAAACCGAAGATACCACCGACCGCGGCCGAGAAACAACAGTTAGATAACCTGGGGCGGGCCGGCAAGCGGCTGATGGGCTTTTCCCGGACGAACCTGTTCAAGCGGCTGGAAAGCAGCGGACAGGCATTTATACTTTCGGTTGAGCGGCATATCCTGCGTAACTACATTTTTCTGCACGCCCTGGAAAGTGGGCAGCCCTTGCCCATCGGGACGCAGGGGGCTGAATTGCTCGATCCTCGTATCAGCGATGAGGATGAGTATGCCCTGAGTCAGCCCGATCTTTTTGACGAAAACGACGACCAGGATGAGGAAGTTACCGAGCCGACTGCTTTGATTACCCTCCACAGTGAAGCCGATATTAAGCAGCGGGCTGTTGAAGTTTATCAACTGTACCGAACTAAGTATAAACGCCGTTTTAAGTGGCTTCGCTCCGACCTATTTGGGATGCGCCTGGCTCAAGACCTCAAGCACGACGCCGAGGCGTTAGCGCAGATTTTGCATGAGTGCGGCCTTTGGAACCCGGCCCAGGATGGTAAGCTCAGAGCTTTGTTTGACTTGATGACCCAGGCACATCCCACTGAAAAAATTATCGTCTTTACCCAATTCGCCGATACGGTGCATTATCTGGAGTCTGAATTAAAGCAACGAGGCCTGACCCGGCTGGCCGGCGTCACCGGCCAAGCGGCTGACCCCACGGCTTTGGCCTGGCGTTTTAGCCCGCAAAGCAACAACAAACGGGCGCAGATTACCCCTGAAAATGAATTACGGGTATTGATTGCGACTGATGTCTTGAGCGAAGGCCAAAACTTGCAGGATGCAGCTATCGTGGTCAATTTCGACCTGCCCTGGGCCATTATCCGGCTGATTCAACGGGCCGGCCGGGTGGACCGCATCGGCCAAACGGCGGAGGAGATTCTGTGCTACTCCTTCCTGCCTGCCGATGGCGTAGAACGGATTATTCGCTTGCGAGAACGGGTTCGTCAACGTCTGAAAGAAAACGCGGAAGTAGTCGGCGCCGACGAAGCCTTTTTTGACGACGACCAGGATGATCGGGTGGTGGTGGACTTGTATCACGAAAAAGCCGGTATTTTAGATGGCGATGACGACTCCGAAGTTGATTTAGCCTCGCAAGCCTATCAAATTTGGAAAAATGCCATCGAGCGCACTCCCGGTCTTGAAAGAACTATCGCCACTATGCCGCCGGTGGTCTATGCCACCAAAGCTTATCAGCCCGGCCCGCAAGCTCCGCCCGGCGTGCTGGTTTATCTCCAAACCGGCGAAGGCAATGATGCGTTGGCCTGGATCGATCAAAAGGGTAACAGCGTCAGCGAGTCACAACTTGCCATTTTGAAGGCGGCTGAGTGCGAACCCGCTACACCGCCCCTACCCCGCATGGCAGCCCACCATGAGTTAGTCGAACAAGGGGTCAAGTATATTCTCCAGGAGCAGAAAACAGTGGGCGGTCAGTTGGGACGACCTTCGGGGGCGCGTTTCCGCACCTATGAGCGGCTCAAACGCTATGTCGAGTCGGTGCAGGGCACGCTGTTTGACACCCCGGCTTTGCGCAAGGTCATCGAAGAAATTTACCGCTATCCCCTGCGCCAGGTGGCCACCGATACCATAAACCGCCAATTACGCAGCGGCATTTCCGACCAGCAACTGGCCGAATTGACCATTAACCTGCGCGAAGAGGACCGGCTCTGTTTGATCCAGGATGAACCGGAGTTACAAGAACCGAAAATAATTTGTTCCCTCGGATTATCTCCCCAGGCCTAACTGCAATTCAACCACACGGAGATGGACCATGCAGCTCAATCCGCAGCCAATCCGGCAGTATCTCAAATCTTTCGACTTTGAACCGCTTTTTATCAATGAACTCGGTTGGGACATTTACCGCCCGCCGCTGAAGGTGACGGCGGACCAACACGATTACACCCTCCGGGCAGTGGCCGAAAAACGGGGCTTTGTAGCCTATATCTGCCCTCCTGGGCCGGATGGCTTGCCGCCAGACCATAACCTCCGTAGCAAAATTGAACATCAAGTCACCCGCTCCGTGCGAGAACATCTCATTATCTTTGTAGACGAAGCGCAAACCACTCAAATCTGGCAGTGGGTCCGGCGAGAGCCGGGGAAACTCCTGGCCCGCCGGGAGCATCACTACCATATCAACCAATCGGGCGAAGCCCTGATCCAGAAATTGCAGGCGATTACTTTTAGCCTGGAGGAGGAAGAGGGCTTAACCCTGGTTGATGTGATCGGCGGCGCTCGCGCCGCCTTCGATGTCGAGAAAGTTACCAAACGCTTCTACGACCTGTTCAAAAAAGAGCGAGATGCCTTCCATAAATTCCTGAGCGGCATTCCCGAAACCGAATGGCAGCGCTGGTATGTTTCGGTCATGCTCAACCGGCTGATGTTTATCTACTTCTTCCAGCGCAAGGGCTTTCTAAGCGGCAATGAAAATTATCTGCGGGATAAACTGGCCGAGAGCCAAAACCAGGGCCAGGACTGCTTTTATCGGGAGTTCCTCTGCCCTCTCTTTTTTGAAGGATTCGCCCAAAAAGAAGCGGCGCGCCCGGCCAAACTCAAAAAGTTGTTAGGAACTGTGCCCTACCTGAACGGCAGCTTGTTCGTGCCGCACGAAATCGAGGACCGCTACGGGCCGGAGATCCAGATCAAAGATGCTGCTTTTGAACGGCTCTTTAACTTTTTTGACGAGTGGCGCTGGCACCTGGACGAGCGGCCCCTCCGCAACGACAGGGAGATTAACCCCGATGTGCTGGGCTACATCTTTGAGAAGTACATCAACCAGAAACAGATGGGAGCCTACTACACCAAAGAGGACATCACCGAATATATTGCCAAGAACACGGTCATCCCCTTCCTGTTCGACGAAGCTCGGAAGCAATGTAAAATTGCTTTTGAAGGACCACAGTCGATCTGGAACCTGCTTCCGGCTGACCCAGACCGCTACATCTACGACCCGATTAAAAAAGGCGTAGAGTATCCCCTCCCGGCTGAAATTGAGGTTGGTCTAACTGACATAGCGCAACGTGCCCTGTGGAACACGCCCGCGCCGGAGGAGTTCGCCCTGCCCACCGAAATCTGGCGCGAGGTGATTCAGCGCCGCCAGCGTTACCAGGAGGTCAAAGCCAGGTTAGCCGGTGGTGAGATTCGCAGCATCAACGACTTTATCACCTACAACCTCAACCTGCGCCAATTTGCCCAGGATGTGATCGAAAGCTGTGAAGGACCGGAACTGCTGCGAGCCTTCTACAAAGCGATTGAAAACGTAACCATCCTTGATCCGACGGTCGGCTCCGGCGCGTTTCTGTTTGCTGCTTTGAATATTTTGGAACCTCTGTACGAAGCCTGTATCGAGCGGATGGCCTCCTTTGTGGCCGATTACGAACTGACGGTCGATAAACCCAACCCGGCCAAGTTCAAAGATTTTCGGGAGACGTTGGGCCGCATCAAACAGCACCCCAACCGCCGTTACTTCATTCTCAAATCCATCATCGTCAACAACCTGTTTGGGGTGGATATTATGGCCGAGGCGGTCGAAATTTGTAAGCTGCGTCTCTTCCTCAAGCTGGTGGCCCAGGTGGAGCGCACCGAACAGATCGAGCCGCTGCCCGATATTGATTTCAACATCCGGGCGGGTAATACCCTGGTTGGCTACGCCACCGTGGACGAAGTCCGTGCCGCCTTTACCACCCAGGGCGGTCAGATGAAGCTGCTCTCCGATCAGGAACTGGCCGCCTTTGACCGGTTCGAGGAGAAGGTGGCCGATCTCGACCGCCTGTTCCAGCACTTCCGTCACCAGCAGACGGAACTAGGCGGCCAAATCACCGCCGAGGATAAACAGGCATTGCGCCGCCGGCTGCAAGGCCTGGAGGAAGAATTGAACCGCGCTTTAGCCAGGCAGTATGGTTATGATCCCACCTGGCAAGCTCCTTATCAGAAATGGCTGGCAACACACGAACCTTTCCACTGGTTTATTGAGTTTTATGGTATTTTGAAGCAGGGCGGGTTTGATGTGATTATTGGAAATCCACCCTATGTAGAATTATCTAAAGTCCGTTCCGAATATCAAGTGATTGGTTTTTCTACAGAGAAGTCAGGAAATCTTTATGGACTTTGTACAGAAAGATCTATTTGTATTCTTGCACAAAAAGGGCGTTTTGGTTTTGTAGTTCAACAGCCCGTCGTTTCTACACAACGTATGGAGTCAGTTCGAAAAATTCTACTCAAAAATGCTGATGCACTATTTTTAAGTACTTATGATGATCGGCCTAGTAAATTATTCGACGGAATGCATCACGCACGTATTGCACTTATCATATTCAGGAAATCAGTTGCATCCGACCAGGTAGATTTATATGTCACTTCTTACAAGAAATGGTATAGAGATGAGCGATCTCATTTATTCCAAAATCTCTCTTATTCGAAAAGTTTTGGACACACAGCATTAGACATATTTCCAAAAATCGGATCAGATGTTGAGAAAACATTATTAGAACGCTTGTTGTCTATCAAAAGTTATTTTGAGCCATGGATTATGCCTAGAGTTACCGATCACAGCATCTACTATAAAATTACAGGCGTAGGTCATTGGTTTACAATCACTACTCGTCCTCCTAAATTTTTCCGCCAAGGTATTGAATCTTCATCAACCAGAGAAAAAGCCATCTATTTTGATAACCCCCTGATTAGAGATCGAGCATTTTTATTGCTAAACACTCGACTTTTGCACCTTAAAAACTGATACTCCAAACAGCCAAAATTGCAGGGGC
>CAZUNT010000225.1:1262-11379 GCA_964622215.1 uncultured Caldilineaceae bacterium | reverse complement strand
CTTTAGGATGTTTACATTTCTGATGCTCCTGGGTATAGTCGACGATTTCGCATCCGGTCAAATGGTGGCCAGATTGGGGGGCGCATCCTTGCTGGCCGTTCTGGCCGGCGCTTTCCTCGGTTTTGTGCTTGGATTAGTGGCCAGTGTGGTAGGTACGCCGCTCCTGGGCTGCCTGGTCGGGCTGCTCGGCGCGGTTGGCGGCGTGTTGTGGGTTGAGTGGCGACGCCATAAAGATTGGGACAGGGCTATCAAAGCAACCCAGGGCTATCTGGCCGGTTCGGCGGCAGGCCTGGCCGCCAAACTGATTTCCGGGTTTCTGATGTTGGGTGTCTTTTTAGCCAGGATATATTTGTGGCCTTGACAGGGGTGAGATGAGATTCGACGTTATCGCTTTTGACGCCGACGATACCTTGTGGCACAACGAATCCCTGTATTCGTTGACCCAGGAAAAATTAAAGCAACTACTCGCCGGTTATATCGGGACCGAAGGGCTTGAGCAAAAACTTTATCAGACGGAGATGCGCAATCTCCACTATTTTGGCTATGGCATTAAGGGCTTCGCCCTGTCAATGATTGAAACAGCCATCGAGCTGACCGAGGGCCGCATTACGGGCCAGGAAATTCAGGAGATTATCAATTTGGCCAAGGCTATGCTCAAAGCCGACATTCAACTATTCGACCATGCTGAGGAAACGGTGACTCTCCTGGCCGAGTCCTATCCCTTGATGATTATCACCAAAGGCGACTTGTTTGACCAGGAGACAAAAATTGCCCGTTCCGGCCTGGCCCGTTACTTCAAGCACATCGAAATCATCAGCGAGAAAACTACGGATAGTTACGCCAGCCTGCTGGCCCGGCATCAGATTGCCCCGCAGCATTTTCTGATGGTCGGTAACTCCCTGAAGTCAGATATTTTGCCGGTGGTGGCGTTGGGGGGTCAGGCTGTCTATGTCCCCTATCAACTCACCTGGGTGCATGAAACGGTGGCCAAGCCGGAAGGGAAGCAGGGTTATTTTCAACTCGATCACTTGGGCCAATTACCGGCCCTGGTGGCCAGGCTCTCAGTTGAACCGGTTTGTTGAAGGAAAAGGCGACAGAGAGGTATAATAGTTTTTAGCAAGGTGACTACTTTGACTTAACTAGGACTTACGCATGTCATTCTGAACGGAGCGTAGCGGAGTGAAGAATCCCTCGAATATTCGGGTGCAAACGAGCTTCTCAGGGATTTTTCGCTCCTATCGTCGCTCAAAATGACATGGTTGCGTAAGTCCTGTTAACATTGTCAAAGTATTTATCTCTGACGGCTGATGTTTGTTGGCTTACAATGGTTAAAGCGATATAAAGTTAGGAAATACAGGAGGAAAACATGTTTCGGAAAATTGTATCATTTATCGCTGTTTCGGTTATTTTGGCTATGATAGCCGCTTGCACGCAAGCTACGGCCACGCCAGTGGTCAAAATAGAGACGGTGGAGGTCGTCGTCACCAAAGAAGTTGAGAAAGAGGTGGAAAAAGTGATCACCGTCGAAGTGGAAAAGGTGGTTACGGTCGAAGTGCCGAAAGAAGTCACGGTGGTGCAGACCGTTGTGGTGGAGAAAGAAGTGCCGGTGGTCGAAACGGTTGAAGTGGAAAAGGTGGTCACGGTCGAGGTGCAGGTGCAGGTGACACCGACGCCTCCCACGGAACCTACGGCTGACCGGACTCATCCCAAGGTGCGGGAAGTATTGAGCCAGGTCACCCTGGTGCAACATCATACCGACCCGAAGACCAAACTTGAGGCTTTCACCTGCGTTAGCCGGGGTCAAGGCATCCTGGGCGTAAAAGCTGACCCCCAAGGCCCTCTCTATGTAGGCCCTAATGCCGCAGATTTTGATTTATGGGGTGTAATTGCCTTATTCAAGGTTAACTCAGATGGAACGATTGAACTGGTGCCCCAGGAAAGTGGGGGGAAATTTGTTGATCCGGAAGGGATTGAGCACACCAGTTTCCCGCTGGAACAGGCGCTTGAATTCTTTGCCAGCGGTGACGCCAAGTGGCTGGGCACTCATGGTGAACAAGGGCGGATTGGGGAGTGTGACCCGCAGTATGCCACGCCAACTTCCAACGACAACAAAGATTAGTTTCAGTAGATCCACATTTGCGCCGGGCGGCATCCCTATGCCGCCCGTTGGCGCATAAAGATGTACCCGCTATGGTGAAGAATTAGATCTACAGAGTATCCACTTATGAATTCTCTGACCAGTGCTCCATCTTCCATCGACGTTGCCGAAGTTCAATGGCTGCTTACTCCCTCGGCAATTTTGATTATGGGCAAACGTCAGGGTACTAAAAAGGCCAACAAACAATTATGGGGCCGGGCGGCGATGGCCGCGGCCCTGTGGTATAGCACGCCGGGACCCAAGCCTTACCTGGTTTTTGTGGCCTCAGATGTGCATGGGCCACAACTTACCCCCGATGCCGAGGTGGTCGAGTTGATGTTGGTGGAACGATTCAAAATTCCCCCCGATTTTGTCGTCACCCGGCAACTGACCAACTGTACCTTGTTGGAGGTGCGAGCCATGCGCACCCTCAAGCGAATTTTGCGGGTATCTCATGTTTTTGCTTTGACTCACCTGTACCATGCCGCCCGAGCGCAACGCTATCTTGACGAGGTGTTGAGCGAGGCGTCCATCATCCCCGTACACCCGGAAATTCTGGCCGAGATTGGTTTCCCCAACGAAGCGACAGAACTATACGGCGAAATACAGCAGTTGATTGACGCCTCGCAGCCGGGGCGGCTGGATGTATGGCGTGAGCATGTAGTGGAGTGGCTGCTAAACCAGGCCCACACCCTTGACCCACGAGGCCGCTTTGAGCGCCGCCTGGCCCGGCTACTCCGGCCGGGAGCCTATACCAGGCGACGCAAATAGACCCGAATCGCTCCTTCCCCGGCCATAGGACAATGCTGCTCGCAGATGCCGCAGCCAATACACAGGTCGGCGACAACATAGGGCTGTTGCAGTTCGATTTCCCCCACCTGTTCACGTTGTAGTTTAATCGCCTTATCCGGCACGGGGCACATCTCCTCACACACAATACAGGGAGTGTTATAGGCCCAGGGCAGGCAGCGGTTGCGGTCGACGGCGGCCAAGCCGATCACCGCCCGGCGCTTGTCAGCCAACTCAAGCTGGGGGATGGCCTTCGACGGGCAGACGTGGCCACAAGCGTTACAGCCATAATCACAATAACCCAAACGCGGAACCAGGTGCGGCGTCCAGAAGCCTTCCACTCCGGCGGCCAGCAGCGCCGGCTGCAACCCCGAGGTAGGGCACACGTCCATACACAAACTGCAGCGCAAGCACAGGCTCAGAAATTGTTCCTCATCTTCAACTCCGGGCGGCCGGAGCAGCCGGGGATCGGGTTGCCTGGCCTGGACGCCCGTCTGCAAAAAGGCGACGCCGACGGCTCCGGCCGCCAGTGAGGTCAAAACCTGCCGGCGGGTTGGATCGGTTTCGCGCCAGGGTGCGGGCCGCCTATGCCAGGCGAAGCTCATGCCGTCCTTGGGACAGGCCGCCAGGCAGTCCAGACAGACGGTACACTCGGTTGGAGCGATCTCATAAACCGGTTTGGTTTCGATGGCCTCCAACCGGCACACCCGGGCGCATTTGGCGCAGCTCACACAGGCCGAACCAATCACCGGCCGCAGCAGCGCTGCTTTCGACAGCAGGCCCAACAACGCCCCCAACGGACACAGATAGCGGCACCAAAAGCGGTCGGCCAGGGCGTTCAAAGCCAGAATGCCCAGGAACAGGGCAGCAATAAAAACATTTTGGGCAAAGACCGGCTGCTCGACCGGCAGCACCGTTCCGCGCAGCCCGCCTTCAATCCAATCTACTACGGAACTCAGGAAGGGGACAAGATAGAGACTCCGCTCGGCCGCAGAAACGGCAAAATTGAGGGCGGGCAAGATGGCCGTTGTCATCGTCCGCGTCAGCAGGGTAATGGGATCGAGGACAAGTAAGGTCAGGTTGCCAAACAGGGCCATCACCAGGATAAGGAAGAGGAGGAGGGTTTTGATCGCCCGGAACCCACTCTGCTCAAAGAATCGAGGTTCTTTCCGACGCCGCTCTTGTGGGAAACGCACCCATTCCAGCAGCGTGCCCAGCGGACATAACCAGCCGCACCAAACCCGACCGGCCAGCACCGTCAAGCCAATGATGATTAATGCCCAGCCCAGCCGAGGAATCCAGGCGCGGCCGGCCAGCATCACCGTCAGGGTCGTTAACGGGTTAAGTCGGAAAAACCAATCGGCCTGGTGAAAAACATCCCACCGTTGCAGCGCGGCAAAAAGTAGATAGAGGTACAGGGCAAAAGCTAAAATTTGAATAACTTGGCGAACTCGTCGCCCATATAGCCAATTCATAAAACACCCTTCTTTAATCAACCTGGGCCGGGATAATAAAATCCTCCACCAGCCGCCAAAGCTGCGTTTCGTCCAGGGGGCTGTGGATTTTGAGCTTGTCTTGCTCGATGCGCTCAAATATTTTGGCCAGCATCGCCTCGTCCAGGCCCTGCTGCGCCGGGGATGAAGTGGGCCAGCCGTTGGTCGGCCAGGCGGCAAGCGGCGTTGGTGGGGCCAGGGTAGCTGTGGGGAGCGGAACCGGGATCGAGGTGGAGGTTGGCGGTGGCGCTGGGGCAGGGGTTGAGGTAGATACCGGTTGGGGCGCTGGCGTAGGTGTTGAGATAGGCGTTGAGGCCGGGGTTGACGCGGATAATGGACCGGCGGCCGGAACAGCGACGCAGCCGGCGAGAGTGAGTTGGGCAACGGTGGCCAGGGTCAATAAAATGAGAGCGTTCGGTAATTCAATGTCTGCGAATGAATTCGCAGCCTGAGACGAGAAACGTGTTAGAAACACGTTGTACGGAGCCAAATCAACCTGTTTCAACAGATTTTTCATCTTAGCGACCGAATTCATTCGGCTGCCATAGGCGATGTGTAGTAATTTTGTTAAATTACCGAATCGTCTCAAAATAAATGTTTTCATGCCTCTTTACTTATTCTCCAGGGCTTCGGCCAGCAAATCGTCAGCCGCTTTTGGCTCTACCTGCCCAAAGACCGCGCCCAATAGGTTGTCTTGGCTGGCGGCGGCGACCAGTCCCTCTACTGGCCCCACCTTAAGGGCGGCCAGCCCGGTCGAGGCGGTCTTGGCCTCGGGATACTCGATCAAGAGCAGGTGGGCTGTTGTGCCGTCCAGGTCGTACTGGGCCAGGAGGCCGTTGGTTTGGTGGCTCAATCCCAGGATGTTCTTACCACCCAACCAGACCTGGGTTTGAATGGAGATTTCTTCGTGGAAGAAGATGAAGCTCCGTTCGACCAACCCGGCCTGGGGCAAGCGATTGACCAGCGCCGGGCGTTCTCCACCTGAGGGCAGCGAGACCGCCACAGCTCGAGCAAAAGCCTGCAGGTCTGCATCGGCCATCTGTTGGCGGCCATAAACTTGCCCAAAGTAGCGATCCTGCCAGAAAGCCAGCCTCCGGCTAGGGTCAATATCGGCCTCGCGGCAAGACGTTGTCTCTTTTGTCGGGCAGACAGTAGCCGGCTCACCGGCCAGACCGGAAGTGAAAAGGCCATAAGCGTCGGCGGGGGTGGCCAACTGCCAGAGCGCGACTTCCAGCACCGTGCCGGCCGGGTTTTGATACCGCTGCACGGCCACCTGCTCAAAGCCGTAAACAAAAAAAGCATCGGCCTGGCCGTCCACCATGTCGAACAGGTTGTCGCGGTTGTAAACCCGCGCCTCTTCGGCCAGTTTCCAATCGGGAACAACACCGGTTTTGGGCAAAAGGTCGGTCAGCCTCGCCGGTTGGCCGGTACAGCCGGTCAGAAGTAAAAGCAGGAATAAGTCATTCAAGTTTAGGAGTATTTTTTTAATGAGAGTATTCATAAGCCTGTGGCACACCACCAATAATGAAAATGGAATCCAAAAGCTATGCTTTTGGACTCCGGAGAGATATTTTCGAAAGAACGTTTACGAGCCTATAGCACGCCACCAAAGATGAAAATTCTTGCGGCGGTTTGCCGTCTGCCGTCGGCGGTCTATTTTCTCAGGCATTCAGTCGCGGACGCCTTCATTCACATAGCGCATTAATTCACTGACGCTCAAACCGGCAATCCCCAATTTGTCCAGGGTGCGGCCGCGCCGCCAATAATCGGTGCGGTGGATAATGCAGGCCAGGCGGATAATGCTGTCCATCGCGCGCACCGACACACCATATTGCTGGCCTAAATTAGCGATAGGCACCAGGCTCATCGGCACATCTTCAAAAATGTAACGATGTTTCAACGTTTTGGGCGCGCTAATGCCGTAGTAACCCGTCTGGTTATGGATGGCTTCATACAGGTCTGCGCCGGTGGCGTCGTAAGCTCTTTTCAGCCATTCCATCGCCGTTTGGGCCCGAATTCCCAGTGCGGCAGCCACAGTCCCTCTTTCCCGATCCAGCGGCTCCAATACACAAGCGACCGAGGGAGTGACCCCGTCAATGTAAAACTGAAAGTTGCCCCCGGTCGATTCAATCCGCCCGGCATTCAGAATGGTCAGCGCCGGGTGGAAAATAGCGCCCATATTGTTCAAACCGGTGTAGAGCACGTTGACGCCGTCAATAAACTGAGGATAAGCCGGGTTGAGGGCTTCCAGGACTTGCCGGGTGCATGTTGCAGGCAGGGCAGCCAGCGGCACGCTGTCTTTAATACGGAAGATGTGCGCTTGAGACGGACCTTCGGAGCGGCTGGCATAGATGAGCGTCTCGGCCTCGGCGACGATGACCTCGGCTTTGCAGCCATTGTCTCGCAGCACTTTAGCAAATTCTATCGCACCCAGGGTACGCCCCGGATGTAAAATCACGATTTGGCCATTCCGCAAGTGGGGCGCGACCACTTTGGCAATATCGGCGTGGGCCGAGGAGGGCACCACGACCATGATAACCTCAGCATGTTCTACCGCCTCACCCATGTCGGAGGTCACGTGTTCCAGTTTTCCAAAACCGTGCGGTCCCCCTTCGTAACTGTCCAATTCGATGCCGCCCCGTTGTTTGATAACGGCTACATTTTCGGGCGTCCGGTTATACAACGTAACGGGAAAGTCCAGCAAAGCCAGGTGAGCGGCCATGGCTTTGCCGCCGTGCCCGGCGCCGATAACTGTGTAAGCAGTCTTGTGCATAAAGATCCTCCTCGGTTTAATATTCGATCCCCTTTTATTTTCTCCTTGTGCTCAGTAAGCCCAGGTAATTTCTATGACGATAATTTTTAAGCGGAAATATACCTTCACGAGCCAATTTGATTTCCTCCACTGAGACAAAGGCTTTTGGATTGAGCCGGGTAATAATTTCTATGGCCTGTTGTAAATCTTTGCGTTTGATGATGGTGAAAATTAGCTGGGCATGTCCGGTAGCCCCATGAGCGTCAAGGCTGGTCACACCGTAACCGGCGGCACGAAGGTCGGTAATCAGTTCGTCGGCCTCTTTGACGGTAATAATGCGAATGAGTAACATGCCGAGGGCCAACTTTTCTTCTAAATACATGCCGGCCAGGTTACCCGTAGCAAATCCGGCGGCATAAGCGATATAACTGGCCGGATTGTTGAGGTTTTTCATCACTTGCCCGATGGCCAGCAGCCAGATCAGCACCTCAAAAAATCCAATCGCCGGGGCCAGGAAGCGCCTGCCCCTGGAAACAAAAATGATGCGCATAGTCATCATGCTTACATCCAAAACCCGCGCCAGAAAAATAAGTAAAGGCATGACAACCCAGGTAAAGGTGTTTGAGTCTAGAAAACTCATGTCAAAAAAATTCAGCAGGCCCATAGGTTAGTCTCCTTTGACTAGGATAGATTGTAAATACTCTGGCTACCCTAAATTGAGTATCCCTGACCGCCGACCGCAGAGTGTGAAGCCTCCCCGTGGGACTGGCAACCACCAGAAAACGCTACTGTTGTACACGGTTTGGCGGTCAGCGGTCCCCCAGGGGGAGGCGAGGCGCTCTCAGCCGTCGGCGGTCGTGAGGGGTAGGGCTGAGTAGTTACCAGGTACATGAAATATCCAGCCGGGCGATCCGCTCTTCTTCACTCAGCGCCCGCCCGGAGGCTGGCTCTACGGCAACGCAAGCGCCTCGTTCATCCATCCGGGTGACAACTTGCCCCAACGCAAAGGGATTATGGCGCAAGTGGGGCGCATCCAATATGCCTGCGGTTACCGCCCGCGCCAGGGTGGCCGGGTCGGCCAGCGGGTCGGCTGTGCCCGGAGCGGCCAAGGCCCGGATAGCGGCTAAAGTAATCTGAACCTCGCGGACAATTTCTTCCTGGCGCTGCCGGACCAGCGGGTCGGCGGTCATGTCGGGTTGGCCCTTGAGGGCGTTCTCGATGGCGCGGCGGGCCAGTTTGCAGGCTTCGATAACATCCTCGGCGGTGGCGGCGTGATGAGCCTCGGTGTGACCCACTACATGGACAATATGTGGCCGCAGCGCCATTTGCAGGTAAACGTTGGCCGCCAGGTGAGACCGGGCCGCGTCAATATCGAGTGGATAGCTGAGCAGGCCGGTGCGGGTTTGCCGCCAGATACGGAAATCCGGCCCGGCCAGGGGGGTGATGAGGTTGAGCATGGCCAGCATCTTGGCCAGGTCCATGGCGTCGGAAAGACCCGGCGGGCTGTTGAACATCAGTTGGGCAATGTAATCGCGCACGCCGTAAGCGCGGGCATTGTAGGCTGATAGATACGCGGTGGCTACACAGATCACATCCGGGGCGTCGCGCATGCCCCAGTGGTGCGGCTCGTTCAATTCTACCGGGATATTCCGCCGGCCGTACCAGGCCATAACTTTTTGGTGCTCCCGGATAGAGCCTTCCAAATCCCACGGTCCGCGCCCGTCCATCTGGTTGAACCAAAACAGTGGGATAGCCGCCCAGGCGATGTTGATACTTTCCACGTACATCTCGGCCAGGCGGATAAAGTCGTCGGTCCCAGAGTAGGTGCGCAACAGGGGATAATTACCGCGCCGGCAGGCCGCATAGAGCGCCCGATAATCGGCGGGGCTGCGCACCGGCACACCCCCGGCCCCGGTCCGGCGGGGGTCTTGCCGTTCTGGGTGGAAAAAGTTGGCCTGGGCGTCCTGGTCAATGCCTAATGAGACCACATCCAAGACCCGCGCTTCGGCAATGCTGGCAATCCCCTCTTCGGTGGCTGCCAGTGTAGGCAGGCCAAAATGATGGCGGAGCAGCGGCACAGGCGCTTTCCAGGCCATCCGCTCCACCGTTGTTTGGGGATAAGCGGTTTCTGTTTGCCTGAGCTGGGCCTGGCCTTTCAAATAGGTCAGCGCCTCTTCCAACGGCTCGCCGCCTTCAAAAACACGCTCAAAAAAACCTAACGCCCGGCCCCGCTCGGCTACAGGCGGCGTGCCGCCAAAAGCAAAACGTACCCCGGCCGCATGCAGGTCGTCGGCGGCTTCGGCAAACTCGGCCAGCAGCCGTTCGCCTGTTTCCGGGGTCAAACGATACGAGACGCCGACTAGGTCGGCCTTCTCGCGCCGGGCCGCCTCTAGTACCTGTTCGATGGGGGTGGCCGGGCCGAGAAAGACCGTTCGCCAGCCCGCCGATTCGGCCAGGCGCAAGAAGTTTATGACCCCGGCGACGTGGACACATTCACCTAAAGCTGCGGCAACGATCGTCTTCATATAGGTTGATTAACTGCTTCGCGGCTCTATCCTCCGGATTTTGCGCTTATAATCCGTGTGTAAAAATTTCCGGATGTGATTCGCCAATTCCTGCTGCTTTCTTAGTTCAGCCGTATGATACAGGGTTAACGGAATGTGTCGGCCAGTGATCAACACTAAAGCGACCCGGTAGACCTTATAAGTTGAGGGGGAATTTTTGTCACTCCGGTCTGTCTCCCACTCCTCTTCGAGCGTGACGCTGCTAATGTCATGCAGCCGGCATTTGGCAACCCCGCCTCCTTGCAGGAGAGACAACAATCCTTTTTGGACCACCGTAACCTGGTTATGTTCCTTATCAAAGGTGCAACTGACATCTCCAACCGTAAACATCCACAGTCCTACCCCAACCACGACGGTCAGGCCGAATACTCCAAGGACTGGC
>CAZUNT010000225.1:0-1252 GCA_964622215.1 uncultured Caldilineaceae bacterium | reverse complement strand
GGGTGCAGACACCTTGAGAACTTACGAAATGTTCATCGGTGATTTTGAAAAAGTCAATATTCATATCCATAAGCAGGTTTTGAAATACACGTTAAATATAATAAGTGATTTGTTAAATGATTTAATTTTTAAAATGGGGAAATTTAATATCCAACCTTTAAAAACCACATTCCTACCCCAACCCCCCCGTAATGGCCTATTAAACAAAGTATGGCCAAATCATCTCCCCGGATGGATCCTTGGCTAAAATTCTAACAGCCCAAAAAATTCCCGCCGCAACCACTGACCCAATTCCGACCAAACGCCACAACAGCGATTGTTTTTCTTGGAGGACTAACCTGGCCGACGTTTGTTCGACAATTTCCAATTTTTCGTTTCCTTCATTAATTATTTCGCCTGTCTGGTTCGCCCCGGTATGAATGTCAGGGTGATGAAACAGCGCCGGGTAATAAAGGTTGAGAGAATTCGGTAATTCACTAAATTGCACGTATCGCCTCTGACAACAACCGAATGAATTCGGTCGCTGCTATGAAAAACCAGTTGAAACAGGTTGATTTGGTCCCGAACAACGTGTTTCTAACACGTTTTACGTCTCAGGCTGCGAATTCATTCGCAGACATTGAATTACCGAACGCTCTCAGGTTCAAAAATTAAATCGGTAAATAGGAACACAGAGACCCACAGAGGCGGCACAGAGAACCACAGAGAAATCTCAGCGAATCTCTGTGTCTCCTTCGTGTTCCTCTGTGTAATTTTTTACCGAACTATATTCTTAAGTTCCATAACCCGGCTTTAACCCAATTCATCGGGCGCAGTTTCGCTTGTAGTCCGCGACTGAAGCCGTCGTACTGAGAGAGCAAAGCCCAGTTGGGCGGATTTTACATTTTGCAAAGTAATTGTAGACTTAATTACCAAACTCTCAAGTCTGGGATGGTTCAAAATTGCAAAAAGTTAGATTGACACTTTCAGAATGGTGTTTCGTTTTTCCCGGACACAACAACGAATTTCGAAAGGAACGAATTTGTTTATTTCTCAATTCGTTGTTGTCTGTCCGGCGACAATGCAGGGTTGTTCAGTTCTACCAAAAAATCACGAAGAATCTGTTACTTGCGGCAGCCAAAGAACACTGATTGGTAGAATTTAACGGATTTTAGCTGTTGAATCTGTTTAATTCTACGCATCCGTGTTCTTTAGTTTTTAGAACTGAACAGCCCTGGGCGACAATGTAAATCTGACTTGAACCAAGCCGAAA
>CAZUNT010000224.1:0-11397 GCA_964622215.1 uncultured Caldilineaceae bacterium | reverse complement strand
CCCGCTCTACGCTCCACGTCTTGCCAATGTAAGTTCTCAACCTCAATGAGTATATTTTCAGGAGATTATTCCTTGACTTTACCTATTCCCTTAACCCAAGCCTGCGGCCGGGGCCGTTTGCTGGTCTGGTGGGCGGCGCTGCCTTTCCCTCTGGCGGCTCACCCTCCGGCCAACCGGGTGCTGGCGCTCAATCAATGGCTCGCCCAGGCCGGGGGGCTGCTGTCACTCGCTGTGGCCTTGCCGCAGTTGCCGCCGCTGCCCTTGCTCAGCCTGGACCCTACGGACCGGGTCGAGCGGGCCTTTGCTGCTGCCGGTACGCCGCTGGCGGTAGTGTCCGGCCGCCGTGACGTGCCCGCCCAGGGCCGTCACACCCTGCTCAAGCTGGCCGGCGACCTGGCCGGCCGCAGCGGGGTTATCCTCAGCCGGGCCGAGGTGCGGAATTTGCTGACCGACCGGGACAAAGCCTACCTGCTGGCCGAAGCCAGCCGTATCGTCAGCGAGGGGGCGCTGCTCCTGCTGGGGGCCGATCCCGCCGGCGAAGACTTCCGGGCCTGGTGGGGGGTGGTCTATCCGGCCCAGGGCCGGCCGGCGGCCTTTGCCCTGGGTGAAGCCATCGCCTGGCCTGAGGGCGTCACGTCTCTGGCCGTAGATTTCGCTGCCCTGGCGGCGGAATTGGCCGCCCTGACCTCAAAAATTGAACCATTAACTTATGATGAGGGTAAGCGTATGAAAGAAAGCGTGCGCATTTTTATCAGTTCAACCTGGCTGGACCTTCAGCCGGAGCGGGAAGCCGTGGAGAAGGCCCTGCATCGACTGCAAGAGGCCGAATTTTCCGGCATGGAATATTTCGGCAGCCGGCCGGAGACACCAAAAGAGGCCAGCCTGATGGAAGTAGATCGGAGTGATGTCTACGTGGGCCTCTTTGCTCACCGCTACGGCTCCGGCATTACCGAAGAGGAATATCGCCGGGCCAGGGAACGAAGTTTGCCCTGCCTGATCTATATCAAAGATGACACTGTGCCCGTTCTACCGGCCCACATCGAGCGTGAGGCGGAGAAAATTACCCGGCTGGAGGCGCTGAAAAAGGAATTGAGGGAGCAGCAGATTGTCTCCTCCTTTACCACTCCCGATCAGTTGGCCACTCAAGTGGTGACGGATCTGCACAACTTTTTGGGGCGGCAAAAGCCGGTGGAAAAACCTGCCGGGACAGGAGCGACAGTTATCCAAAATTTCGCCGAGAAGGAGACGCCCAAGATGCCACCCCCAACCGGTTCTAACCAACGCTGCGCTGATTTGGCTGAAAATATCCGCGAGACACTGAGCTTGATTAAGTTATATGAAGAGCGCCGCCGACTGTCCGGCGATCCGAAGGAGAAAAGGCGCACCGAGCAAGAAATTACCGACCTGCGGCAGCAACTAGCGGCGTATGAAGTCGAGGCCCGCCAGTTGGGATGTCAATAGCCACAGTTAAGGTGAGGAGGCCATGGTATGAATTGGCCAGAATGGGTTAGGCTCCGGCAATGATGCTAAGTATCTCTCTACTCTTGGTGGAATTGGTTATTATCCTCTTCCTCCTCGTTCATTTGCGCCGTTTAGACCGGGGTAAGGGGGAAGCCGAAACCGAAGTGATCCGGTTACGCAAGAACCTCGAAGGTCTCTTGACCATTTCAGAGGCCACCAAACGCTCAGATCCACTGGCGAATGTCTATCAGCATACGTTGGATGTTGTGCTCGAAATCGTCGGCTTTTCTGATGCCAGTATCTTTTTGCTTGACGAAGAAGGCGCGCTTATGTATAACATAGCCCACCGCAATTGGACGCCGGCCATGGAAGAAGAGATGAAAGCCCTCTCTCAAGAATATTTCACAACTAATGTGCAAGAAGTGATAGCTACTCGTGAGCCGGTCTTTACCAGCGATATGACCCATAACCCTGCCCGTTACCCGCCAACTTCCCTCGCTGCCGGCTACCGGGCTAATGTTATCACCCCTCTGCTGGCCTTGGATCGAGTGATAGGCATCATGGTCATTGATAGCAAACAGATCCATACCTGGACTGAGGAAGAAGTCCGCTGGTTGGCGACGATTGGCCGCTACCTGGGCATTATCATCGATCACATCCGTATTTCCGACCAGGTCCGCGATATGGCTATTCTGCAAGAACGAGAACGGCTCAGTCAAGAATTACACGACAATTTGGCGCAGCTTATTAATGCCCTCCGGGTCTGGGCCGAGGCGGCCTTATTGTCGATGGAGGAAAAAGAGTGGGATCGAGTCTCGTCCGGACTTGAAAAAATAAAGAATATCGCTCAGGAAGCTTATACCAATCTGCGCGATGAAATGTTGGGCTTAAGAGAGCACCTGGATCAGGACCGCCACCTTGTGCCGGCCCTGAGCCGCTGTCTCAGCCGTTTTCAACAACAATGGGAGATCGAGGCAGTTCTTGAACCGGGTAATGTCATGGAAGAGATGGTTTTCCCGCCTCAGCTTGGGATTCAATTGCTGCGGATTATCCAGGAAGCGCTATCTAATACCCATCGCCATGCCAAAGCCAGCCGGGTAGTGGTGCGCTTACAGAAATCGAATCATGATTTACAGGTGCAAATTGAAGACGACGGCTATGGGTTCGATCCTGATCAGGTGACCGGCGAGCGATTAGGGCTGCGGATTATGCGGGAACGGGCCATGAGCCTGGGCGGTAAGTTAACGATTTGTGCCCGTCCCGGCGCCGGCACCCGGTTATTAATTGAATTGCCGCTGTATCCCCAGGTGGAGCAACAAAAATGACAACATCGGTTAATACTTTGGTCTTGGTGGACGACCATCTCCTCTTCCGTGAGGGAATGAAAGAGTTGATCAGCCATTGGGATGATTTTGAAGTGGTGGGGGAAGCCTCCAATGGCCTGGAGGCGCTGGCGCTGTGCCGGGAGCTGCTGCCCGATATCGTTTTAATGGACATCAGTATGGAGGTGATGGGCGGGGTAGAAGCGGCCGGTCGTATCCACCAGGAACTCCCTTCGGTGCGGGTGGTGATGCTGACCATGTCGGAGGATGCCAAGGACCTGTTTGAGGCCATTAAGGGCGGGGCCCAGGGGTACGTGCTTAAAAACACCCCGGCCCGGCGCTTGCGTGATCTCTTGCGAGGGGTAATGCGCGGGGAATCGCCGCTGTCGGGGGCTATTGCCGCCAAGATGCTGACCGAGTTTACCGGGCAAAAAATGCAGGAAGAACTGCCCCTGGCGGCCAGGGTCGAACCGCTGACGGATCGTGAAATCAAGATCTTACAACTGGTGGCCGAGGGGCTGTCTAATGTGGAAATTGGGGAACAACTTTTTTTAGGCGAGCAAACGGTCAAGAAACATCTCCATCATGTGCTGGAGAAACTCCATCTCAACAACCGGGTCCAGGCCGCCGTCTATGCCATCCGCCAAGGTCTCGTTGAATAATCGTAACTGCACAGGTCACAGAGATACACAGAGTATTCACAGAGATTCGCAGAGGCGCTTTAAGTTTTTCTCTGTGTTCCTCCGTGCCTTCTCCGTGAAACTCTGTGTAACCTGAGTAGATATGAATAGGGTGTGTTTAATTTGAGTTGGAAACGGAGTCCAAAGCTTGCTTTGGCTTTCCCAAACCAAGGTTTGGACTCCAATTTTCCAAACCGTCAACTCATTTTGAACACACCCATATGAATAGTCAATAAAAATATAGTGAGTCTTAGAGTTTGCAGGCCCCGATTTACGGGGCCTTTTGTTTTTCCAAACGAGGCCGCGCCGGGTGGTATCGGGGAGGTAACCAAAAGGAATCGATTGGGTACTGAGTTAGCACCGGAAGGGGCTTACCGAAACCGGGCAGGTTTGTTAAACTGCTATTAGCCGTATTTGTTCAACCATTCGGGAGATTAACGACCATAGAAAGGAGGAGGGATAAGGGAGCTGGTCATCAAAAAGAAACCGATCAGGCTTGGATAAGTGATTTTGCCTAAAAAACAGGCGCCAAATCAATGAAAAATTATTTTTGGATCGTCACTCTATGAAGAGGGAGATTTACTATGAGCCAACAAGCTGTAAATGTGGATTCATTCAAAAATAAAACAACGCCGGTCCCCAGTTATGCCTGGGTTATTTTAGGCGTCGTGTACCTGGCCGGGGTAGCCGCGCCGCTCAATCAGAATAAAGTTCCCCCATTGATGCCGGTTTTAATGGAGACTTTTAAGATTGATTTGACCATGGCCGGCCTGCTCAGTTCCGTCTTTTCGGTCACCGGTTTTCTGCTGGCCATTCCGGCCGGCCTCATTTTCCAAAAGTTGGGGCCCAAAGTCACCGGCCTGATTGCCCTCGGTTGTCTCATTCTGGGCACGGCTATGGGCGCGCTGTCGAATACGGCCGGGTTATTGTTGACCAGCCGGGTGATCGAAGGCGTTGGGATGGGCTTGATTGCGGTGGCGGCCCCGGCTGTGATTGCCGCCTGGTTCCCGGCCGAAAGCCGCGGTACGCCGATGGGCATCTGGTCCACCTGGGTGCCGGTGGGCGGCATTCTTATGTATAACATGGCTCCTATGATGAGCGCGGCCTTCGGTTGGCAATCCGTGTGGTGGTTTGGGGCGGTCTTTACCCTGGTTGCTTTTGCGCTTTATGGGGCCTTAGTGCGGCTGCCCGCCGCCCCGGTCGGAATGGAAGAGGCTGGGGAAGCGCCTACTATGGGTGAGGGCTTGTCCAACGGTCAAATCTGGTTGTTAAGTGCTGAATTTGCTTTCTTTAACTTTGTTTTTGTGACTTTATGTACCTTCTTGCCCACCTTTTTGGTGGCCGAGCGCGGTTACGATTTAGCCTCCGCCGCATTTGTGGCCAGCCTGGTTATGATTACCACTCTGGTGTCATGTCCTTTGTCCGGTTGGCTGTCAGACCGGATTGGTTCGCGCAAATGGGTCTTCACCATACCGTTTATTATCATGGCGGTGATGTTGTTATTCCCCTTTACCGTTACCGGCTGGATGATTCCCGCCTATATGATCCTGATGGGGGTGTTGGCCGGAGCTGTGCCTACGGCTACCTTCGCCGCCGTGCCCGAGTTGATGCGCAAACCCCAATTAGTGGGGATTGGGATGGCGATTGTGGCGGTGGGGCAGAACCTGGGCATGTTCATTGGCCCGGTTGTGTTTGGCAAAATGGTAGAGGCAACCGGTTGGGTTACATCTGGCTACTTGCTTATTCCGGCTGCTTTGGTTGGCCTCATCGCCGCCTGGTTGATCAAGATACGTTAAGCCGGATAATTTTTGTTAAAGGAGAAAAAGGGCATGTGTTTTCGTCCCCCTACTGCAAACAAACAAACTAAAAAATGTCCCAAGTGCGGTACGATCAACGCGCCCACCGTAAAAAAATGCGTGGAGTGCGGTACGGAATTGCCGGAGCTAACCCCGCCACCGGGCCAGCCCGGAGGAACAGCGCCGGCTCCCCCCGGAAAACCGGGTGGACTGACCCCGCCTAAAGCGCCGCCGCCTCCGCCTAAAGCGCCGCCGCTTCCACCTAAAGCGCCGCCTGCGCCGCCCAAAGCCCCGCCCGCGCCGCCCAAACCCCCTACCGGTGAGGATAGCAAATAGACTTTTTGCCGTAGGGGTGGCATCCTTTTTGCCGTAGGGGTGGCATCCTATGCCACCCCGCATAGGGAAAACCTTTTCTGAAAACTTGCCAGAACTGGGAAAGGAGGTATCTCAAAGTCGAAATAAGGACATTTCGAGGGATGTATTTACTCCCATGATTTCTGCCGGCGATTAGCTGGCGCTTATTTTCTTAATCTATGGAGGAAAAAATGCCAGAACATGAAGCCAAAGTAAATAGTGAGGAAAAAACTTACTTAAAAGGGGTAGGGTTCTGCGGCTTTGGGGTTGGGTCCAACTCGGCCGAAGTGGACGTGAAGGATGGCAAAATCATCCGGGTCCGCCCGCTCCGGTTCGACAAAGCCTACCAGCCCGAAGCCATGAATCCCTGGAAGATCGAGGCGCGCGGCAAGGTTTTGGAGCCGCCGATGAAATCCTTGCTGCCGCCTTTTAGCCTGGTTTACAAAAAGCGAACCTATTCACCCAACCGGATTCCCTATCCGCTCAAACGGGTTGACTGGGACCCGAACGGCGAACGTAACCCCCAAAACCGGGGCCAAAGTAAGTTCGTCCGCATCTCCTGGGATGAGGCGGCCGAGCTGGTGGCCCAGGAATTGAAACGGGTGCAAAAAAAGTACGGGCCAACCGCAGTTCTGGCCCAAGCCGACGGCCACGGCGAAACCAAAACCATCCACGCCTCGCACGGCTGCCAAACCCGTCTCCTGGAACTGCTGGGCGGTTACACCGTCCAGGCGCGCAACCCCGATAGTTGGGAAGGCTGGTACTGGGGGGCTAAACACGTCTGGGGTATGGACCCGGTCGGCCAGGGGCGGCAAACCAACCTCTGGAAAGACATCTCCGAGAATACCGGGATGCTGCTGTTCTGGGGCTGTGACCCGGAAACTACGCCCTGGGGCTGGTCCGGGCAAATGGCCAGCCGCCTGTGTTATTGGTTCAGCGAGATCGGCATTGAAACCATCTATATTTGTCCCGACTTAAACTACGGCGCGGCGGTTCACGCCGACAAGTGGATCCCGATCAAGCCCAACACCGATGCGGCTATGCACCTGGCCATTGCCTATACCTGGATTACCGAAGAGCTGTATGATAAAGAGTATGTGGCCACCCATACCTACGGCTTTGAGGAGTTCAAAAAGTATGTAATGGGTGAAGAAGACGGCATTCCCAAAACGCCAAAATGGGCGGCCGAACTGTGCGGCGTGCCTTCGCGGATCATCAAAGCCCTGGCCCGCAAGTGGGCGGCCCAGGCTACGACGATTGTCCACAGCAACGGTGGTTCCCTCATCCGGGCGTCATATTCAACGGAACCCGGCCGGCTGGAAGTGATTCTGTTGGGCATGCAGGGTCTGGGCAAACCGGGCCGAAACCAGCTCAAGATGATCGAGTGGAACTTGTTCGGCATGCACGATCAGAATCCCGGCCCGCGTTCACAGTTGATCCCTGATCTTTCGGCAGCCTATCGCGGCTGGTATTTTAAATTGCCGCAGCAGTTTATTCCCAAAGACCTGATCCCCAAAGCCATCCTCAGCGATGAACCGATTACCTGGCAGGGTACATCCCTGGCCGGCTTCCCGCGTGAAGATCAGTTCATCAAGTATAAGTATCCCGTCGACGACGGGGGTTCCGAAATCCACATGATCTGGACCGATACACCTTGTTGGACCACCTGCTGGAACGGCGGCAACAAGATGATCGAGGCGCTGCGCAGTCCCAAGATCGAATGTGTGGTGGCGCAGCACCCCTGGCTGGAGAACGACTGCCTGTTTGCCGATATCATTCTACCCGTCAATACCATGTTTGAAGAAGAAGATATCGGCTTTGACATCTTCAGTGGGCAGTTTAACGCCCTGATGTACCAGGGCCAGTGTATCGAATCGGTCGGCGAATCCAAAAGCGATTACGAAGCGGTCGGCGAGGTCGCCAAGAAGCTGGGTCTTTACGAAGAATTTACCCAGGGTCAATCCGTCGAGGATTTAATCAAGGCCGGCTTTGAACAATCGGGCGTGGCCGATATGGTCAGCTACGAAGAATTCAGGCAGAAAGAATACTTCATGATTCCTACGGCAGAAGGGTGGGAAAGTGACGCACCCGGATTTAAGCCGTTCCACGACGACCCCGAAACCTATCCCCTGGATACCCCCACCGGTAAACTGGAGTTTTACGCCACCGGCCTGGCCGAACATTTCCCTGATGACCAGGAACGCCCACCCGTGCCGCACTGGATTCCTTTCGGCGAGTCGCACCAGGAGAGCGAACAGCACCCCAGGGCGCAAAAGTACCCTTACCTGATCATTTCTAACCACCCTCGCTGGCGCGTCCACGCCAACCTGGATGACGTGACCTGGCTGCGCGAAATCCCCACCTGCAAAGTCAAAGGCCCCGACGGCTACCTCTACGAACCGGTCTGGATCAACCCGGTGGACGCCGCGAAGCTCGGCATCAAGAACGGTGAGGTGGTCAAACTCTACAACGAGCGCGGTACGGTCCTGGGTGGAGCCTATGTGACCGAACGAATTATGCCCGGCGTGGTTTACCAGGATCACGGGGCCAGGTTAGACCCCATTGTGGCCGGCGAGTGCGACCGGGGCGGGGCCAACAACCTCATCTGCCCCTGCAACGTCACCTCCAAGAATGCCACCGGAGAAGTCACCAGCGGCTTCCTGGTCGGCCTGGCTAAAGCCGATATAGACGAATTAAAAGCTCAATATCCCGAAGCCTTCGCCAGAAAGTATGACCCTGACGCCGGCTTCATCCTGGATTCCTGGATCGAAGGAGGAAAATAATCATGAAGGTCTTCGTCGTTGACGTCGCAAAATGTAATGGCTGTTATAACTGCCAGCTCGTGTGCAAGGATGAGCACGTGGGCAACGACTGGCCCCCTTATGCCAAACCCCAACCCGATACCGGTCACTTCTGGCTGAAGTTGACCGAAAAAGTGCGAGGCCAGGTTCCCAAGGTCAAGATGGCCTATGTCGCCACCCCCTGTATGCACTGCGACAATGCGCCGTGTATCACAGCCGCCAGCGGTAATGCCGTCTACAAACGGGCTGACGGCCTGGTGATTATCGATCCTGAAAAAGCGGCCGGCCAGAAGCAAATTGTCGATTCCTGCCCCTACGGGGCCATCTACTGGAACGAAGCCTTACAGCTTCCCCAAAAATGCACCGGCTGCGCCCACCTGGTCGATCAAGGCAGGCCGCCGCGTTGTGTGGATGCCTGCCCCACCGGGGCCTTACGCTTTGGCGAGGAAGAAGAGTTTGCCGACCTGATCGGCCAGGCCGAGGTCATCCAGCCGGAGTTGGGGCTAAAGCCGCGGGTCTACTACTTCAATTTACCCAAACGTTTTGTCGCCGGGGCCGTCTATGACCCGGCGGCCGATGAATGTTTGGCCGGAGCTACGGTAACGCTGACCAACACCGAAACCGGCGACTCCTGCCAGGCCACAACTGACGGTTGGGGTGACTTCTGGTTCGAGAAGCTGAGTGTTGGCGCCTACGCTCTGAAAGTGGAGATGGCCGGCTTCCAACCTTACGAAATGAATAAAATCAGCACGGCCGAAGATATTAATGTGGGCGACATCGCCCTGACCCGGTAAATATACCAAACACATTTTAAATTCTCCGTAGCTGGCGCATCCCTATGCGTCAGCTACGGAAATTTTAGTGTACGTTCAGTATACAAAAATCAGTCAATCATCCAGGAGTATGCGCTTGATGTACGATTTGTACAGTGAACAAGAAGCTAAACAACTGATCGATGGGTTAATACCCGACCCGCAGATACGCCGGATTTGCTTGAATATCTTTGTCGAGGCTATCCAGGAAGCCAACAGGTATGGCCGGGATAAATGGCATGTTGAGCCGGCCGACGACGGGCATGTCTGGCTCGTGACCGGCAGCCTGGTAACCTGTTCGCTGGGCGAGAACCATATCTGGTTTTCACTGGATCGGCAGTTAGCGGTCAGCCAAGCCGGCAAGCCGCTGGTCTGCGATGGTACGGCCACCAACTGGTCCTGGCAACTCTGCAATTGTGGTTATGTTCCCGAGGCAGAAGAGACCAATGGCAAGGCCGCTACCTGTACCCTGACTCCTACCTGGGACGTGACTACGGTCATTGATGGTTTCTACACGCCGGGGGCCAATCATGCCCACATCTGGCCCCAACTCAGGCGTTTACTGAACGAGTCCATCTATCGCACCATTCAGACCCCCCTGGATACCGGCCAGGAACGACTTCACGCGCCCGGCATCCTGTTTTATGTGCGGAATGAATTGGGCCGGCACGTGCCCGACCCACTCCTGTAATGCAGTAAAGCACATTTCCCAGGATAGAGTAAATTACAACAATTGGTCGGATGAATTAACTTTGACAGTAATTTTATTTCTTTATATAATATGGTATGCTTATTTAATGAATAGTTAAGATATGATCAAGTAACTCCTGAGAATATTTGATTAAGTGAATGATTATTAGCAATATCATACATAATCTGGTATGATTTTACTAAGATACGATTTGATTCAGGGGTAAAGGAGATACCGGGTAAATTGAGGTACGGACAACTGAATGAGGAACAAAATAGTCATCTGACGATTGGCCAGTTGACGGAAAGGGTGACAAAAATGACCGGGCTGCGTTGTACCCCGGCCATGATCTATAATTATGAACGTCAAGGACTCATCTCAGCTCAAAAACGTACCACCGGTGGGTTTCGTTTATTTGACGCAGATACCGTAACTCGAGTGGTTAAGATCAAACGCTGGCAGGATGAGGGGTTGGCGCTGGCGGAAATCGCGCACCGGCTGGAATCTGGCTCAGAAATGGATCTGGAAGAAATACCCGGGGCCAACTTGCCGGCCAGCCGGCGAACCCAAATCCTGGAAGCAGCCCTAAAAGTTTTTCCCCAAAAAGGCTTTGAGAAAACGACCTTGCTGGATGTGGCCCAGGAGGCCGGGATATCCAGCGCCGCGATTTACCAATACTTTCGCAGTAAAGAAGATCTCTTCCTGGCGCTTATTGACGTCATATCTTTTCGGGATGTTATGGAGTCGATGGCTGATGCCTTGAATAGAGAGAATGGTGTTGACTATGAAGACATCCGTCAGGTCTTGATCAATGTTGGGGAGGCTTTTCTTGATACCCACACCCGTAACCATGAAATCGTGCGGATGTTTATTGCCGAATCTCGACGCTTTCCAGAAGTCGGTAAGCAATACAGTCGGCGTCTGATTGCTCCGGTGGAGACACTATTGGAGAATTATTTTGCCCACCAAATAAGGAAAGGGTCATTCCGCGATGTAAATATAAAACTGGCCGTACACGCTTTTTACGGTATGTTTCTAAACTTCATCATTACCCAAGATCTACTTTGTGGTGAAGGTATCTTATATTTTCCCAAAGAAAGACGGGTCAGCAGAATGGTGGATATATTTCTAAATGGGATATTGAGCCAAAAGTCCAAATAAATTCTGTACCGGACCGGTAATTTAACTAACAATATCTGATTGGCTGTCGGCAAAGCCCCCCGGATCATTTTGACCGGGGGGCTAATGTTTTTAAAGCAATCGGCTAGATCCAATTTTTTCCACCTTCTTGACTCTAACACACTTATATAATATAATAGAGTTTATAAACAATCAGTAAGTATATTTGTTATTCATTTGGCGTTATTTCTAAGAAGTGTTCACGAGCTAACGCACACCACCAATAATGAAAATACTTTCTGACTACTGACTACTGACTACTGTTTACTATTTTCTAGGGAGCCATCATGAACCAGAGGCA
>CAZUNT010000223.1:0-11559 GCA_964622215.1 uncultured Caldilineaceae bacterium | reverse complement strand
CAGTCTGGCAGGCAGAATAAATTCTGCACTCCGGCTTATCTTAATGACATTGATGAAAAAATTATCATCTTCGATTCACTAAAAAATCATGTTGAGTTGATATGCTTGAGCTATTGTGAGGGTTGGTGCGATCAACCTAAAGAAATTTTATCAACAAATGATGCCGGTCGTCGTTAGATCTAACCGGCAGGCAGAAATTGAGTGAGGTGTATGACTCCCATAGAAGTTTCAGCAAATGAATGGCACTGGACCAGTTACTCTTTCCGGGCGATGAATACCCGGGTCGAAGCCTGGCTCTACAGTCAGAGCGACGAGAGCGTATTGGTTGAAGTGCAGCGTTTGTTCCAGAGTTTTGAAAAGCGGCTCTCTCGATTCGATCCGCATAGTGAACTTTCGAAATTGAACGCCCACACCGGGCCGGAGGGATTTGTGGCCAGCCCCACCTTGCTGGACGCGCTCGAAGTGGCCTTGCTGGCCGCCCAGGCGACGAATGGCCTGTATGATCCCACCATTCTGACCAGCCTGGAAAAAGCCGGCTACGATCGCAGCTTTGAGCAGGTGGCGCAGCCGGCCCCGCTTCAGCCGGGTTTTGCAGTTCCGGCCGCTTCTTCAGCCGATCAGCCCGCCTGGCGTCCGGTGTCATTTCGTTCCATCCAGTTTAATCGCCCCCGGCGCGAAATCTACAAACCCGCCGGAGTACGCTTAGATTTGGGCGGGATGGGCAAGGGTTGGGCGGTAGATCGCGCCGCCGATCAGTTGCAAGGGCTTGGCCCTTTTCTGGTCAATGCCGGGGGCGATATTTTTGCCTACCAGTCGCCGCCGGGGCAGAAAGGTTGGTCCATTGACCTGGTTCACCCGTTGGCCTCCGAGCTGTCGATGGCTCGGATGTGGCTTCACCACCGGGCGCTGGCTACCTCGACCATAGCCAAACGGCGCTGGCTGCACGAAGGTCGCCCCATGCATCACCTGATCGACCCGCGCACCGGCCAATCGGCTGAAACCGATGCCCTATCGGTGTCGGTCATCGCCGACCGGACGGTTCTGGCCGAAATCTATGCCAAAGTGGCCCTGATTTTAGGCTCAGAGCAGGGTCTGGCTTTTCTGCAAAATCTGCTCGGCGTAGAAGGTTTAATCTACACGGCCGACTCACGCATTGTTTACACCGATGGCTTGAGTTCGCTCCTGGATCGGATCGAGCCGTCCGGATATGTCAACTGACCCAGACGAAAGGCTTTTTCGATGAGTACGAATGTCGCCAAGATTTCCAGACGAAAACAAACCAAATTGACCGGTGGGGTCAAGGTAACCCTGGCCGCCCTCAGTGTGATGAGTTTTATCGGCGGTTGGGATTTGATTGCCCGGCTGGAGCAGACCAAAGAAGCTAAAGCCGGTGAACCGGACCTACCGCCCTCGCCGGCTATTGCCGTAAACCCGACGCCCTGGCCGACGATTGCGCCGCTAGTGGAGTTCTCGGCTATCCCTACGCTTGTCCCGACTGTGGTGGGGCAGGGAACGGGTTCTGCATCGCCAACAGGAGGACAGGAACCGGTTACAGCCAGACAAGATGCGCCCGCGTTTCAAGTAGCGTCTATGCCAACTCTGGTTCCCTTGCCAACCCTGGCTCCTTTGCCTGCTATGCCCGCCCCACCTCCGCCTCCCCCTTCTTCTGGGGGTGGGGGTGGTGGTCACCGGAGTGGTGGCTCGTAGAGGTATCATGAGGTTATGGCCTACCACCAATGAAGGAGAACAAATCATGCTAGCTCAACCAAGAGTTTCAACCCAAACGGATTCAAAAACCTTGCTTGATTTACTGCTGCTGGGCGTGGGTATTTTTCTGGGCGGCCTGGTGGCGCTGGCCGGCATATGGCTGTGGCTGGATTATCACACCAACCCGGCCCATAGCCTGCTGTCGGTTTTTAGCGCCAATCTGGCGGCGCTTCTGCCTGCATCCTCGCGCTCTGTAATGACCCATGAGGCCGAGGTGATGGGACTGCCCCTGGTGGGTGAAACCAAGGCTTATTGGTTTATGGCTCGCGCGGGCGGCATTGTGGCCTACCTGTTGCTGTGGTTGTCGGTGGTCTGGGGCTTGGCGCTCAGTACCAAAATCACCGATAAGTTGATCCCTGCCCCTCTGGCCTACGGCTTGCACGAGTTTCTATCCCTCGGCACGCTTATGTTTGTGGCCATACATACGTTAACCCTGTTAGGAGATCGTTACATTGGGTTTAACCTGCTCCATCTGGTTATTCCTTTCATCGCTCCCTACAAGCCAGGGTGGACGGGGCTGGGTACACTTGGCTTTTACCTGAGCCTGGCCTTGACGGGCAGTTTTTATGTACGTAAACAAATTGGGCAGAAAGTGTGGCGGACGATGCACTACCTCACCTTTGTGGCCTATGGACTAGTCATACTTCATGGCGTGATGGCTGGTTCCGATAGTGGGCTGACCCTGATGAAGTTGATTTATCTTCTAACCGGCGCCGTTGTACTTTTCCTCACCTACTACCGGCTGTTGACGCTTAAAGTCAAGAATTCAGGCCGGTAGGTTGTAATTTGGACCGATAAAAATGGGTTTGATGTTCGCGAAGATAGCCAAATAGAGTTATAATTCTGGATAGGGTGACTTGCCTTGAGAAGGAGACATATTATCTCGTCTGGTCAGCCGGACGAGCAATACGGAGGCCCCCTATCACACCGGAAACCAAAGAACACGAACAACCGAATCCACTTGCTTTAGATTGGTTGGTATCTCATCTGAGATGGCTGTGGCTCCTATTGATGGCCCTGTTTGTGGTGATGGAGTCGGTGCTTGGCGTCGAACGGGCGCCCAATTTTATGAGCCTGGTAATTCTGGTTGGATTAGGACTGGGGTTGAATGGGTTGTATGCCGGGTTACTCTGGTCCAAGTATTTCCCTCATGCCCTGGCCATTGTGGCGGCGGTCATCGACGTGATTTTGGCCATCGCCCTGATGGTTATGTTGAGCAGGCACTCCCAACTGCTCCTGCCGCTGATGATCTTTCCCCCCATTCTGGCGGGGGTACGCTGGAACACCGAGGCCGGCTTGCTGGCCGCCCTGCCCATCGCCCTGAGCTACGGTGTGCCCATTATGCCGCTGCTGGGTGATGACATCGACCGGACCAGGTTAACCACCGGCCTGTTGATCTCGGTGGCCAATGCCTTGGTTTTGTTTATCGCCGGGGGGTTGCCCGGCCCTTTTATCCGCCAGCACATCGACCTGGCCGAAGCGGCCAACAAGGCCGAACTTGAGGGCCTGCGGATTGCCAACGAGCGCGGCAAGTTGATTTCGGAAATGGCCTTGACCTTAGGCTCTACCCTCAATTACCGCAAAGTGTTGCGGGCTATGGTCGACCTGGCCTTCTCTGCTATGGCTGAGGTTGGCACCAAGGATGAGTCAACCGTAGGTATGGTCCTGCTCTTTGAGGGAGCGCAAGGGAATGGGGCCGACCGGTTAACGGTGGCCGCCGGCCGGAATATTGGCCGCACCGACGAAGGCCGCCGGATCAGCAGCGAAGAGGGAATGATCGGCCGGACGCTGCGCACGGCGGAAGTAACCATTACCCATAATGCCCAGAAGGACCGGATCCTCACCTCGTTTACTTCAACGTCTGGGTGCCGCTCGGCCATTTGTGCGCCCTTGCGGGCCGGACTGGACAACTACGGTGCAGTCCTCTTTTGCAGCACTGAACCCAATTTTTACAACGAAGAGCACAAAAAATTACTGACCACGTTTTGCAGCCAGGCCATTATCGCCCTACAAAACGCGCAATTGGTTGAAGACTTGCAGCGCGAACAGCAGCGAATCCTGGAAAAAGAGTCCGAAGCCCGGCGTAAGCTGGCTCGCGACTTGCACGATGGCCCTACCCAATCCATCGCCGCTATTGCCATGCGGCTAAACTTTATCAAAATGGTACTGCAAAATAATGAGGCGAATAAAGCCTATGAAGAGGTGGTCAAAGTTGAAGAAATTGCCCAGCGTACTACCCAGGAAATCCGAACCATGCTCTTTGCCATGCGCCCGGTGATTTTGGAAACGCAGGGCTTGCTGCCCGCTCTAACCCAATACGCCGAGCGGCTGAATGCAACCGAGTCCTTTAAGATGGGGGTCAGCAATCGCGGTTATAATGGGCAATTGAACACGGAAGCCGAAGGGGTTGTTTTTGCCATCATCGAGGAAGCGGTGGGTAATGCCAAGAAGCATGCCCAATGCAGTGAGATTAAAATTAACCTGCTGGCCCATAAAGACCATTTAACGGTTGAGGTGAAAGACAACGGGGTAGGCTTTGACGTCGAGGCGACCAAATCCACTTATGACCAGCGCACCAGCCTGGGGCTGATTAACCTGGACGAACGGGCGCATGTTGTCGGGGGGCACTGTACCTTCGAATCGGCTCGGGGTAAGGGGACGACGATCCGGGTGGAAATCCCCTACGAGCGGCCCGTCACAGAAGTTCAATGAGCGACTCTAGCCAACTTATTACCCTGGCTATCGTTTCACTGGCGCTTCCGGTTGGCTGGTCCTGGTTTAGATACAGTTCGGCCTGGCGAGAAAGCTGGCCAAAGGTCGAAGAGCAGTGGCCGGGGACTACGGCCCGATTTTTTTATTTTGCCGGCCTGCCTTACCTGGCGCTGACCTCCGGGCTGCTAACGGCCCGGTTTTTGGGTTTAAAGGGCCTGGAGCATTTTGTTTTCGCCGGTCTAAGCAGTGGTTTTTCCCTCGCCTTATTCCTGGCCGAGTTCCAAAAAGCGGTTTCCCTGCTGCTGCTAGAGTGTTTGATTGACGGCGGGGTGATGATCCAGGCCGGTTTCCTTGCCCTGCTGATTGTGGCCGGCTTACGGCTGGGCCTGGCCCGCGAGGGCCTGCCACTGGCGGCAGTCTTTCAGCCGTCCGTGCTGTCTGCGACCTACGACAGCCTCCACTGGGCCTTTTACCGGGCCATTTTTTGGCAGCTCAGCGGTGACCTGTATCTGGGCCTGGTCTGGGGTGTCGCCTGGGTATTGCTAGGATGGATCCTGACGGCCTGGGTACAAAAAAACCGGCCTACCCAACCGCCGTTCCTCCTGTGGCGGGCCATTCTCTTAATCTTGACCGCCACCCTCTTCTTTTACAGCCCCAATTTGTGGCTACTGTGGTTAGTTCACCTGGCTTTAGTGCTATACTTTCGCAGTGCCCGTGTATCTTCTTTCAATTGGACCAGCCGATAGAGACAAAAGGCCAAACAGGCCAGATGTATACACCCCGATAGAATCTTTGTCACCCTTTATGAAGGTGGTATAATGGAAAGAGCCAATGTACTAAGGATGGATAAAATGAGTACGGAAACTAAACGTATTCGAATTCTTTTAGCAGATGACCATGCGGTAGTTCGATCCGGGACCCGTGAACTCCTGGAGCGACAGCCGGATTTCCATATCGTCGGTGAGGCGGCTGATGGGGAGGAAGCGGTGCGCCTGACCCATGAATTGCAACCTGATGTGGTGGTGATGGATGTGCGTATGCCCAAGATGTCAGGAGTGGAAGCAACCCGCCGCATTAAGATAGAGTATCCCCAGATATATGTGTTGGTGCTCACGGCCCACGACGACGATGAGTATATTTTTGCCCTCTTACAGGCCGGGGCCAACGGTTATTTACTTAAAACAGCAGAAATCGATGAACTGGTCAGGGCAATTCGCACGGTAGCAGCGGGGCAGTCTGCTCTGGCTCCAACGGTGGCGGGTAAGGTGGTTGCTCAATTTACCAGCGGTAAAAGCCTGCCGGAGGCGTTGTCGAACAATCAGGATCAGTATGATGGCCTGACCGAGCGAGAACTGGGTATTTTACAACTGGTCGGCGAAGGGTTGAGCAACAAACAAATTGGGAAAAATCTGTTTATCAGCGATCGTACGGTGCAGGCGCATCTGTCTAATATTTTCTCAAAACTGGCAGTTAGCTCGCGCACCGAAGCTGTTATGTACGCCGTGCGCAAAGGTTGGATTACAACGGGTAAGGGTAATGAATGAGTAGAGCGATTTTTTTGCTTCTGATTCTTTTCCTGTTAACGGCCTGTAATGCGACAGCTACCTCATCAGCCGTGGAAGAGATTGACGAGCCTTTTGTGGGTGATCCCCCACCCATCAACCCTAATATTCCCAAAGATAACATCACGCTTGAGGTTTGGCTAGATTTAGATTTTACCAAAGACGACGACCTGTTTGAGCAAATTGCCAAAGATTTTGAGCAAGCCTATCCCCAGGTGCAAGTTGAAACTCAATCTTTCGTGCGCGAGAGTATTCCGCAAAAAGTCAAACGATCGCTCCAGGTAGGCACGCCGCCGGATGTGGTCCAGGGGCATATCTTTGCTATAGCGGGCCAGGGCTTGGCCGAGCCGCTCAATGAACGCTGGCAAGATTGGTTACGTTCAGACCCCCGGGTGAGTAATCAATTTTTGCCCGCAGCTTTACACGAAGCAACCTGGCAAGGTGCGCTTTACGGCCTGCCCCTGGACATTTATACCTTAGTCCTCCTCTACAACAAAGACCATTTTCATGAGGCAAACTTAACCTATCCAGAGGGAAATAATGATTTGTTTGCCTTTTCAAATGCTGCTGCTGTGCTGACCAAACAGATAAAACCTGACCAGAAGCGTTATGGGTTGGGCTTGACGGCTGATCCCTGGTATGTTTATGCCTGGCTGGCGGGCGCTGGGGGTGACGTGCTCAGCGGCGCGCCTGAAACGGGGTTTACCCTCACCCTCGACTCAAAAAATAACATTGATGCGCTTAGATTTTTAACCAGTATGGCCGAGAATGGTTATGGCCGGCGACCCACCACCCGTCCTCATGATTACGAAGACCCGCGCAAGCAATTTCTAAAGGGCGAGGTTTCGATGTTTTTTGGTACGCCTTACGATATTCACGTTATCCAATCAACTGATCCTGATTTTCCGCTGGGAGTGGCCCAAATGCCTAAAACCCCGGCGGGTGAAAGTGCGGCCTCGGTTTTGGGTAGCAGCGGCCTTTTTATCCCTCGGGGAGCAAATCACCAGGCGGTGGCTTTTGAATTTATGAAATGGGTGACCAGTGATCGCTATGCTATTCCGATGGCTCGCCGTTTAGGGCGTTATCCGGCCAAGAGTTGGCTGCCGACATCCCCTTATTTTACAGAAAATCTTCTCCTTATCCCCTTTTTTAACCAGTTGAATGCAGCCCGGCCTTATCGCCTGGATCGGTTTCCGGAAGCCGAAAAAGCCTTTGCCGAGGCAATAAAACGCGCTTTTTATAACACCGACCCGGCCAAAGCTTTGCAAGAAGCGCAGGAGAGTGGACAGGTATTTTTACGGGAAAAGTCGTGATGAAATCGGTGGTCAAAAGAAGTAAGGTGGTGCATGGACGCTGGCAGGGTTTTAAGGAGTGGGTTTCTCAACTTCGCGCCCAAGCCCTTTTGTTGATCGTTTTACTGTTGTCGTCCATGCTTGTCTTGAGTGTGGGGGTTACTTTCCTGGCTTACCAGCAAGTTTCTCAATCCCTGGCCGAAAGCCGTGACCAGGAACTGGCCAATGTGGCGGCTGAACGGCTCTCGGAGAGTATCGAGGGTTTTGTACGGGGCCTTAAAACCCTGGCCATTCAAACCGAGATGCAATCAGGTGAACCAACTGTGCAAGAGGCCACTCTCCAGCGTGTGCCTGATCTGGTGGCTGATTTCACCGACGATGGCGGTATCATCATTCTGGATGCTAAAGGTTTTGTCAGCGTGACCGACCCGTTTCGCCCTGACCTGTATGGGCAGGACTTTTCTCATGAGCCTTACTTTAAGGATGCTTATGCCCTACGAACCTCTGTCTTTTCTGATATTATAAAAGAACCCGGCTCAGGCGAGGATATTATCGTCATCGCCGTACCTATTGAAAAACCTGATGGCACTTTTGTCGGCGTCATCGCCGGCCGGTTTTATTTGAATTTTCAACGTCTAGGCCAGGAGATTCGGAAGTTAAAGGTAGGTGAGGAGGGCACAGCCTATTTGGTAGATCGCACCGGGCGGCTCATCTATCATCCCTTCTCCAAGTTAATCGGTACGGATTTTGGTGACCGTGAAGCAGTTCAACGCCTGCAGCAGGGTAATCTGGTGGGGGCTGTGACTAGCCGGGCAAACGGCCAGCCGAGTACAGTTGAAGGGTATGCGGTGGTTCAAGTGACGGGTTGGGGTTTGGTTATTGGTGAACCGTGGACCCAAGTGGTTGAACCGGCGCAAAATGCGATCAAACCCGTAGTGATTGTTCTGATTGCCGGGTTAATTGCCGTGGCTGCTTTTGTTTCTCTGGGGGTGCAGGCGGTGACAGACCCTATTCAAAACCTGCTGGTGCAAACGCGACAGGTGGCTGCCGGTGATTATGACGCTCAGGTAACTCTGAGCCGTATCAGAGAGATCAGAGAACTGGGCATGGCTTTTAATGAGATGGTAGAGCAGATTCGTAAGTACCGGGCCGGGTTGCGGCAGTATGTAGCCGATATTACCCAAACCCAGGAAGAAGAGCGAAAACGGATTGCCAGAGAATTGCATGATGATACTGTCCAATCGCTGATTGCCATTGGCCAGCGGATCGAACTGGTCAAGGGCAGCTTAGACGATCCGATCGAAGCCCGCACTCGCCTGAGCGAATTACGCACAATGGTGACCGGCGCGATTGCCAGTGTGCGCCAATTCAGCCGAGATTTACGCCCGTTAACTCTGGAAGATTTGGGCCTCATCGCGGCTATGCAATATTTGGTCAATCAATTGGCCCAGAGTGAGGGGCTTGAAGTCCACTTCAAAGTGGAGGGATCGGCTGAAGGATTACCTACCGATATGGAAGTGGCTATTTACCGGATTTTACAAGAGGCGCTCAACAACGTCAAAAAGCACGCCGAGGCTACTGTGATCAATGTCCTGGCTCAATTTACCGACAGGGAAATATCCCTCACGGTCCAGGACAATGGTCGTGGTTTTACTATGCCCGAATTGTTGACCGATTTCGCCAGCAACGGCAGTTTTGGGATGATGGGTTTACAAGAACGTGCTCAACTTTTTGGAGGCCATATCGTCGTTGAGTCGCAGCCCTACGGAGGCACTACGGTTCGCCTGGTTCTGCCTCGACAGGCAGATTTAGCAGTAGAGCCGATTCCTGGCGAACCCACCGCCGTCTACCCCGATGTTTCTTTAGTAGCCGATAAAGTTTAGCCTGCCTCTTTTGAAAAAGTTAACCTTATAAGCCAAAATGCTTAGTGAAGGATTATACATTTACGCACCTTGACCAATGCCCCTATTGACCACTCTGAATATAATATTTGTGCTAAAGTTAAGCCATTTAGCGGATTTTGCTGTATCCACGATACTGTCCAAATAGCGCCACATAGATTTATCTGAGGGGATGCAGCTTTCACAAAAGAGGTTTATATTCATGGAACTCTTTTTTCTCATCCTGCTAACCGTGATGTTGTTGGTGTTTGGTTACGCCCAACTCCAAAAAGGAGTTTTCAAAACACCTGGCAGTATCACTCCTGGCGAGGAGGAAGAAGTAGACCTGCGCTAGTTGTTATTTTTTTCTCGTTCACTCTTCTTATCTTACTTTATCCATAATTGACATACGGTTCTGAGTATGCTATAATCGCCTACGCTTCAGGTAACGGTAGTCTTAAGAAATTTGGTAAGTTTTAGGCGATTTGTATCGTCGGTAAAGATGCCGGAAGTCGAGTCTCCGTAGCTCAGTGGATAGAGCATTTGGTTGCGGACCAAAAGGCCGCAGGTTCGAATCCTGCCGGGGACGCCTGACCAGCATTGTTCTTTTACAAACTTAATTTTTTGATGAGTTGTGCCGTCGCTATCTGGGATGAAGCCAGATAGAGGAACTTCCCGACTCTCAGCTTTGGCATCCAGTATGTCAAGAGCAAAACTGCCTCACGAAACAGTAAGTGAGGGCATCCCGTTAAAAGGGGTGACTACAACCGCAACAGAGAGTAGACCAGCCCTTCGTCAGGCTCAAGGCTAAGCCTGAGCTAGTCGAAGGGTAATGGGTGAAACGGTAGGGTAAGAGCCTACCAGCGGTTTTCGGTAACGAAACCGGCTGGGCGAGCGTGCAGTTGAGAGCAAGGTGAGTGGGCCGGGCGAGCAAAAGTTCGGTCTCATCGCAGCAACAACGGCGAAGTGGGGTAACACCCCACAAACCAGGCGTTGCCACCCGAATCTGGGTGAGACAGATGACGGCTAAAACAGAATCGGGGGTACAAAACTCATCAACAGAAGATTATCTTTTACTGCGGGGTGGAGCAGAGGCAGCTCGCCAGGCTCATAACCTGGAGGTCGTGGGTTCGAGTCCCGCCCCCGCTATCGAAAGGATGAAGGTAGAAGGATGAAGGATGAAGAAAGTTAATTTTTTCATTCATCCTTCCGCCTTCATCCCTCATCCTTCAAACTTAGGGGTGTAGCTCAATTGGTAGAGCAGCGGTCTCCAAAACCGCAGGTTGCGGGTTCAAGCCCTGCCGCCCCTGTTATGCGGGCGTAGTTCAGTGGTAGAACGTCTCCTTGCCAAGGAGAAGGTCGTGGGTTCGAATCTCATCGCCCGCTCTTTTTAGACTAAAAAGACGAGTCCCCTCCCAATAAATTTATTGGGAGGGGACTTGTCTTTTTTTGAACCACTGAATCACTGAGTTGACTGAAATCACTGAGGGGGGAGTAAATTCAGTGGTTTCAGTGACAATCAGTGCCTCAGTGATTCAAAACCTGCCCCAAAACAGAAATGCTCCCGATTCCGGAAATGTGACTAAACAAAAAAGCCCGCTTAGTGGTATAATTGAGGCAGAAAACCACGTACAGAATAGGTAGCCAATGCCGCGCCAAAATGAGTATACTCCCCGGATTTTCCTCTGCCACGCCGGCGAAGATAAACCCCGGGTGATGGAACTGTATGACCGCCTCAAAGCGGCTGGTTATCACCCCTGGCTGGACAAGTATGATCTGCTGCCGGGGCAGGACTGGTGGCAAGAAATCGAAAAGGTTATCCGCGATCCTTATAACCTGGTGGTGATCTGTCTCTCCCAGAAAGCTGTAACTAAACGAGGAGTAGTGCAACGGGAAATAGAAAGAGCTTTGGACGTGCTAGACGACATGCCCGAGAATACCATCTATTTGATTCCAGCACGATTGGAGCTATGTGAGACTCCTGGTCGCCTCTCGCGTCTGCACTGGGTGAATTTGTATGAACCCGATGGCTTTGAGTATCTGAAGCGGGCGCTGGATTATGAGATTGGAAAGCGTCAACCTCCCCGCCAGCCCTTCGAGCCGGAGCTGATCCTAATTCCGGCCGGTGAGTTCCTGATGGGCAGCGATCCCCAAAAGGATAAACAGGCGTATAAGGACGAACAGCCCCAACACAGGCTTTATCTCCCCGATTACTACATCGCCAAAACGCCGGTGACCAACGCCCAGTATAGGGCCTTTGTCCAGGCGACGGGACATGATGTACCAAAGCATTGGAAGGGTAAAGAAGCGCCGCCGGGAAAAGAAAATCATCCGGTGGTTTATGTC
>CAZUNT010000222.1:0-11799 GCA_964622215.1 uncultured Caldilineaceae bacterium | reverse complement strand
TAAAAATGCTGCTATAATCAATTAGTAGGTGCTTACTATACTATACGAGGGTAAGTGAGTGAACAGCAGTAAAGAAAATCCCAATAACCGGACAGCCTCCAAGCATAGTGATATAGACAGACAAAACAAAATCCCAGTCACAACAGTGGCATCTCTGGACTCGATCTTACCGGATCCCGGTCAACCCCGCCGCCTGCTGCCCGACGATCTCGCCGAAGCTGTGTCTAAGGGAAATCTATCCCCACTTGAAGCGCTTCAAGAATGGCTTCATCGAGTCGAAAGTGAGATGGCCGAGCCGGCCCTCCGCCACCATGTGCGTGAGTTGAAACGCTTGGCTGACAGCATTGAACAACATGGCCTCATCAGCCCTATCTCGGTCCGTTCTCCCAGACTTGGTGAGATCACCCCGCCCGGCGTCACTTACCTTATTGTCACCGGCGAGCGGCGCTACTGGGCGCATGTGTACTTGCTAAACCAGGGTAAACAAATTCGGGCTGGTCAGACCACGACCAGTCCTAACGAAATCGAAATTACAATAGCTCCCCCTGGGGTCAGTGTTAGAGCACATCAACTGATCGAAAATCTGCTACGGGAAGACATTAACGCGGTCGAACGCGCTCGGGGCATGTGGGCGTTGCGCTATGAATTGTCTGGGGTGAACTATAGTTCACCTTCACCGGACCTGATTGAAACCGAGGTGGATACGGTGAACCTTAGTTCATTTCCCGCCCCTACCCTGCCTCCTGCTACAGAGGTGAACTATAGTTCACCTCAACTGGCGCCTTGGTCCCGGGTTGAGGCTACGTTAGGCATTTCCAAACGTTACCGTATCTATATCACCTCGGTGCTAAATTTGAGCGAAGCCGCCCAAGCATTGGTGGCAGCCCACAATCTGGCCGAGATGACCATTCGTCCTATCACTCAGAAACTCAAAGACAAACCGGAGTTGCAGCTTAAAGCTTTACAGAAAGTTGTCGAATGGCAAACCGGTGAGGAGGAGGAGGGACTCGGACAATCTCTGGTAGCATCAGTTAAAGAGTTAGTTGATCAATTGCTAATTGACGAATTAACACAAAGCGGGTCTCAAGTAGAACCTTCTCCACCCAAACGTTCTCGTTCGGTATCATCGGCCCCGGTCGTTAGATTTCGGGACAAGGTAAGACAGACTTTGGATTTCTTAAGCCGGTTGAAAAAAACGGATCGGGTTGAGCTAGCAAGAGCCTTACAACATGGGAACTATGCGGATGTAATGATTGATTTACGAATTTTGCGCGAGCAGATTGATGCGATTCTCAACACTGTACCTCAAACTGTAGAGCCAACTATGGTCTTGCCCCAGTTGACTCCGTCCACTGCCAGGGAGGCGGCCTTAGATGAGTCAAACCTCTCCGACCAAGAGCCTGGCGATCAAAGTTGAAAGGTAACTACTCAGCCATCAGCCCCAATAAGCCACATGACCGCTGACGGTCGACCGCCGACCCCGCCATAATCCGCTCTGTAACCCATCTTTTCGGCGGTCAGCGGTCGGCGGTCAGGGTTGCTGAGACACGGGGTCGGCTGAGTAGTTACAGTTAAGCTGAGGCTAAGGGGGGTATCTCCATGGCCGCCAGGGTCTTCAGGCGACCTTTCCAACGGCCCAACTCCTGCCGCTCAGAGGTTAGATTCTCCAGGAACAACAGAACCGCAGGATCAGGTTCGCCGGCAACAGTATGGGCCAAAGGCGTACCCGGCAAGGGATAGAAGAAATGGCTATTGATGGTCGCACCCAACTTGGTCAAGCGCCGAATCGCAGCCAGGGTCAACTCGCGGTCCTCCGGCGTTTCCTCCGGCAGACCAAAGATAAAATCAACGATGCACTTTAGACCTGAGTCAATAATAATCTCCGCCGATTCGAAGACATCCTCGATGGTATGCCCGCGATGGATGAGTTGAAGCATCCGAGGCGACCCCGATTGCGCTCCAATAACCACATTATCATTCGCGCAATACTTAGTAATCAGAGCAATCCCCTCTTTAATCACCGAACCAGGCCGAACCTCGGACGGAAATGAGCCGAAAAAGGTATTTTCTTTACCCATGAGAGAGCTGACGGCGTGGATTAGCCGTTCTACCGGCTCCAGATTCGGGTGACAGCCATCGGGCGACCCGTAACAGAAGCAATCGGCGCTGATGAAGCGGGCATAACGTATGCCGACTTCCTCGCGTGCCTGTTTCAACCAATAGAGAATCTGCCCAACACTACGATAACGCATCCGCCCACCCATAAAAAAGGGCGTCTGGCAGAAGCTGCAAGCCCAAGGGCAGCCACGGGTAATCTCAATCGCCGCCAGCTTGCGATGTTTGATCGAGAACGGGGGGTAAGCATCCAGGTCAACCCAAGGACCGTGCCGAGTACGAGTGAATTTGCCGGTATTATCCAGGTAAGCAATACCGGTCAGGCCTTCATACGAAGGCTCACCGGTGAAGATTCGCTCCAGCAATAGGGGAAAAGTCACCTCCCCTTCCCCGGTTACCACTACATGGAATCCCATCCGCAGCGTGTTCTCCGGTTCACCGCTGGCGTGGGGACCTCCGGCCACCAGGGTGACATTGCCCGGCAAAGGTTGTAATCCCTCCAACACCGGCACAATCTGGGACAATTGGGGAGACATAAAAGAGAAAGCCAACACCACCCGGTCGTGCCTAGCCGCTGTCCAGCGGACTCGATCCCCCAGGCCGGCTCGCCCCTGCCAGAATTCAAGCTGCAAGCCCGGTTGCTCCTGGTCGAGGATACCGGCCAGGGCAGCAATGGAATATCGATTATAGCCTTCCAACACAAAAATTAATAGATTATTCATCATTATCCTGCAGGTATTTTAGCATCTCGGCCAATTCTGGCAATTCGGCCTCTACCAATAAAGATATTAACCCACTGGGTTTGGGGTCAGCAAGCGGGCATAATATTCATTGGCCTGATCAGGATACAAGTCGGCCAATTGTAGTAAGGTGCGCCAAGCCCGTTGGCGCACATAAGGGTCCTGATCCTGAATCAAGGTATCCAGAATCGTAACGACCAAATCGGCATTAAGGCCGGCCAGGCGATCCAGAGCATCACTTAAGGCTCGCCTGACGTGGATATCGGGGTCCTGGGCCAGGGCCTGCAGAATCAACCCGATTTTGTTGGTAAGCTGAGGTATTTTGTGAGCCTGATCCTGGAGCAAACCGAGTATTTCCGGTAAAGCTTTAGAGACAGGCCGGCGCAAATTCTGATGCTCGGCCGGCTGGCCATCTTCATTTTGACGCAAAAAGTAGGCAATCAAATCCAGGGTTGCTTCGGGCAAACTCCTTAGCAGGCGCGGCGCAACCCTCAGAATACAAATACGGAAGATGCGCTCAGCATGAGCACGATTAGCGTTCAAGCTGGCCAGGGTCGCTTCGGGATGAGCGCGGGCTTCCTGTAACAATTGGCGTAAATAAGCAATGGCTTCTTGCTGAACCGGGTCATCCAGGCGTAAGGCCACAAAGTAAGGTTGAACCATCGCGGCGCTCATAAAGCCCTGGCTCTCCAGATCGTGTAACACCTCGACTGTTGCCATTGCCGTATAAACTTCGTCCTGGGGCCGGTACACCAGGAGCTGCAAAGCCGCTTCCGGCCGGTAACGATACAGCACCGGCACAGCCTCGACGACCCGGCGGCGAATATCGGCCCGGTAATCAGGGTGATAATCACCACGCAAACGATCTGCCAGGCGCAGGGCCGCGTCCGGCTGCAACTGCACCAGCTTGGGCAAAGCTTCGGTAATGCGCCGTTTGATCTCCCAGCGATCTTGCTGGGCGGCCGCTTCGAGCGACTCAAAAAGCATTCCCAGGGGATGCTCCTCACTGCTGCGAGCCAAAATTTCGCCCAGCAAGTCGTCAATCAGCCCTTCTTCAGGGGTGAGCGCGGCCACCGGCAGAGCGCGCAAGGGCGAAGGGGGCGCGAGCCGGAGTGACTCGCCTGGTTCGGTTAGTGTTGGTCCGAGCGGTCCGGTCTGAGTCGCGGCTGTGTGAGTCAGGCGATAGCCATCCAATACCAACGTAGCGGTCTGCACCGCTAGGCGTACCGACTCAGGCGAGATACCGGGAGTCTGGATCAATTGGGTGAAGGCGTCGGTTAGACGTTGCAGGTAAGGATTAGCCGGCGCAGCCAATTCTCCTGCCGGCAAAGCAGCAAAGCCGGCCGCTTCCAACAGATGATTGGTTTCATCCGGCCCCAGTTCCAGAGCTTGAGCAATGGCCATCAACTTATCGTAAGCCGGGTTCAAGCGATTGCCGAGGAGGATATGTTTAAGGTACGATTCGCTCAGGGGCGTATACGCCTGGGCAGCTTCAGCCAGGGCCGCGATAGACTTGAACGATGAACGCTCATAAAATTCTCTGAGCAGCGTAGCCAACCGGCTCATCGGGACTTTTACACGCTCCTTTTTAGAGATGATAATTGAAGATGGCCTACATGTCAATCCCAGGCGGCATATTTGGACACTGTAGGAGCGATTTCGTTACTACAGGAGCGATTTTTCGTCTAAAATAGCAGTTGGGCCAGAACTTTATTGACAATGCTCTCAAAATCAGGTAAGATACAAGTCACTAGAGACACGATTTAGTTACTACAGTAACCATCAGGGTAAACCAAGCCAAAAATTTGTATGCGCCTGTGCAACATTCGGGTGATTGGTGTTATAATAAAAGCCGCAATCATTGGGTTCAGTTAGATGAAAATGCCTTCTGACTACTGTCTATCACTTTCTTAGGAGTCTGGCCTCCGGCCTGGCAGGAGTCTAAGCCATGCAAAAGCAGCTAGTTCCAACTGTAGCCATCCTGGCCGTGCTAACAATGGCCGGTGTTTACACAGCCTACGTAGCCGGGAATGAGCTGGCCACTTCGATCAAATTTATCATTCGTTTTGCTACCTTCATCCTGGCAGCCGGGCTAGTTTTGGCCCTGGCAGCCTGGGGTTGGATCATTTTTGAACGCGCCAGGTCTGAACGGGAGCGGCGACTTGAAGCCCAGGCGCGGCGCCATTTGGCCGAGCGTGAATCGGAAGTGATGGTCATTAAGGCTAATTGGGATGAGCAGGTATTTATCCGTGACCAAAATAAAGAGGCCACCTGGCGTCCTGCCCACCTGGATCAACGCCTTTATGCTAACGGTCGTTCTACTCAACCTAACGCTCTAGAACTGGCCACCTGGGGCGCCTGGCACCACAGCCACCGGTCTAACCCGCCGGTTTGGAATCAGAGTGAAGCGCCGCTTGCCTTAGACTCCGGTCCTCTGCCTTCCCCTGAGCTGCCAACGATGGTCCGCTGGGTTGAGTTGCTGCCTCAACAGCACGGGGATATGCATAACCTGGTGCTGGGTGTTCGCCTGGACGAAGCCGGACAATTAGTCCCGGTGAGAATTTCGCTCTATGAACTCTTTCACACCATCGTCGCCGCGTCTACCGGCTGGGGTAAATCCGGTTTTGTCAATGCCATACTGGCCCAATTGGCTACTTGCGCCGATCCGGTTGAATTTGTCCTGATAGACCAACAAGATCATGGGTTGACTGCCTTTAAGCAGTGCGATCGATTGCGTTACCCGTTACTGCGCCAACCCGGTGAAATCCTGAGCGCACTGCACGAAGTTTATGAGGAGGCCACCCAAGATCGATCGGTCCTATTTGCCCGCTATGACGCCGACGACCTGGCGGATTATAATCGGCAGGCCGATGATTTTCTGCCTCCTATTGTGGTTGTGGTCGAGGAGGCTTCAGCCCTGCTGGCCAATAAGGAAATCGGCGCCGAATTAAAAAAGCATACCTGGGAACTGCGCAAGTTTGGCGTTTACCAGTTTTTAATGTTGACCAGCGCCAAAGGTACGACGATTGACACCGATCATCGCCAACAATTTGCCAGTAAGGTTCAACTCCATGCCAACGAAAAAGCCCAGGCCCGCCTTTTGATGGACGCGTCAGAAGCAGTAGGCTTTCCGCCGGGCCGGGCAATGATTGATCTACCTGGCCAATCGCCCACAATTGTGCAAACGCCGTATATTACCAAGCAGGAATTGCGCACCCTGCTTCGTCCGGCCAGCGCTCTGCCCCGGGTTCCCGCTGTTTCCACCGGTTTGACCGCGCGGATCCTGTCGGAAGCGGAAAAAGACCATCTCTTCAAACGACGAGTCGAAGAAGGACTTAGCCGGAATGCCGCCAGCCTGGAGGCTTATGGCCGCCGCTACGCCGGCGACCTAGTTGAGCGCGGCAAACGAGTTTTAGGAAAGCTTTAGGTCAAACGGGTGCTTCTACTACCCCGACTCACCTACTGACACCGATTTTTTGGCCTGATTTTTAGGTAGAAGAAGAAACCAAAAGGGAGAATGTTCACATTATGACCCGAGTGATTGCCATCGCCAATCAAAAAGGTGGGACCGGCAAAACGACGACCGCAGTGAACCTGGCCGCCGGGTTAGCCCGTGGGGTATCCAATGGCCGGCGCGTTTTATTAATTGACGCTGACCCCCAAGCCAATGCCACTGCTGTATTCCTGGGCGTCGCTTTTGCGGCCGGTCCACGCCAGCCCGGTGTGGATACGATCTACGAGGTTATCATGGGTAACGCCGAGACCAAGCAGGTCATTAAAACCGTAACGTTGGCGGCCAGTGATCCCATTCCGGAAGCCTCACTCGACGTATTGCCAGCTCACCTCGAACTGGCGGCAGCGGAGTTGGAGTTGGTACCGGCCTTCGAACGCGAGCGCAAACTGCGGCAAGCTCTGGAGCCGATCCAGGATCGTTATCACTACGTGATCATCGATTGCCCTCCCAGCCTGGGATTGCTGACCGTGAACGGTCTAATGGCTGCAAATGAGGTTATTATTCCGGTTGAGCCTGGTTTCTTTCCCCTGATTGGGTTGAGATTGTTACAACGGACCATTGAGATGGTCAAGCGGGCCAATCCGTTGTTACGCATTAGTGGCGTAATCCCAAATATGGTGGATCGCACGGCTCTAACGAGGGATACTCAGGATCAACTCGCCCAATCTTTTGGTGAACTTATGCTGCCGATGATCCCACGCCGGGTCAGTATTGGCGAGGCTCACGCCGCCGGCCAGGATATTTTTGCCTACGACAGTCGCGGCGAGGGCGCACGAGCATATGCCGCATTACTCAAGGAGGTGATCCGCCGTGGCTAAAAAAAAGACCAGTCTCAGCCAAACCCTGTTTGGTCAGATTGATCCCTATGGGACTGCCTATGAGGAGGCTGCCACTCCACCTCCATCCGTTTCGGCGGCGACTCTTCCCCTGGCATCGATTCGTCCCGATCCTGATCAGCCTCGTCAATTGCTGCCACCGGCCCTAAGCCAGGCTTTGGCTGCCGGTCAACTTACCCCAGTGGAGGCTCTATGCACCTGGTTAAATCAGGCAGATGGGTCGAGTTCTATGGCAGCCCAACGGCCTATTCATGAACTACGACGGCTAGCCGCCAGCATTGCTCAGCATGGCCTGATCAACCCCATTACCGTACGCCAGCCGCGAGCGGACGAATCGCTGCCGATTGGGGTGGAATATGTGATTGTGACCGGGGAACGTCGTTACTGGTCCCACATTTTCTTGTTGATTGAAGGAAAGATGATTCAGGAAGGCCCGGAGGTTATCGAACCAGACCGGATCAAGGCCATGATCGTTCCCACCGGAATCAGCGTGCGCGCTCATCAACTTATCGAGAATTTATTGCGCGAAGACATCAATGCGTTAGAAAAAGCACGAGGCTTGTGGGCATTACGCTACGAGTTGTCCGGGGTGAACCATGGTTCACCCTTAAACGAGCTAACCGAAGAAGACAAGGTGAACCATAGTTCACCTTCAGCATCAAACACGACTCCCGCCCTGGCGCCCTGGACGCAAGTGGAAGCGGCTCTAAATGTATCAAAACGGTATCGTATCTTTATCACTAGCGTACTAGACCTTTGTGATGAAGCCCAACATCTTGTAGCCGAGCATAATCTTGGCGAGCGCGTTATCAGGCCAATTGTACAGAAGCTCAAAGGGCGCCCAGATTTGCAAATCGAAGCCCTGCAACAATTGATTCGCTGGCGTGAAGCTCAAGATTCTGAGAGTGAGCCAGGACAACCTATCACCGATGCGACGGAGGCTTTGGTAGCAGAACTACTCGCCCATGCTGAGGTAAAAGCGACAACCAACAAGGTAAATTCTGCGAAGACACCCCCCCTCTCTCGGCGCTCGCTCGGCGCTGATCAATTTCGCAGCAGAGTGCAAAGCGCCCTACGCTTTCTGAATAAACTTGAGGAACCTGATTTGATCCACCTGACTCAAAATCTGGCTACAACCACTCAGTACGCCGAAGTAGTGGAGGACCTGCGTGACTTACGCGAGCGTATTGATGCTATTCTGGAAGCAGTGAGCATTTACAACGACCAGGTTGAGCGGTCGCCGCAGTTAAAATAAGCTTGTCCGGTCAGATAAATTGCTTAAGGCTTAGCTCAAGCCGGTTGTCAATTTACATAATCACAACTTGCCAAAGCCTTGAAAGAGTGTAGAATGGAGTCAAATCCTTTTTCTGGACAGCTTCTGGACGTTGTAGGGCAACAAAAATGCAAACGGCACGTGAATTACTCTTAGATGTCTACAAAGACATCTACGGTCAAAAAGTGACTTTAGCTAATCTAAATGAGCTGGCGAGTGATCTAAGCCAAATAGCTGGCCGCAACCGCCCCTGGACCGGGAAATTCTTGCATAGCATCATCAAACAGTATGCAGGTTTTAGCGATAACGGTAAGCTGACCAGAGCGTTAACAATCCTGGCCGCCGAACGGGATGGGGTCAATGATATTCAGGCTCGCGCCCAGGAGATTCATGGCTTGTTGGCAATCAATGACTTACCACCGGGAACGGTCATTTTAGGCAGCGCCCAGCGCTGCGCCAGGCCAGGCTGTTCAGTTCGGTTCGTGCCCACGCATCCCCGGCAAAAGTATCATAGCAAAGAATGTGCTGCCCTGGCCCGGCAGCAAAAACAGCATTTAAAAATAACCTGTCAGGAAGGAATTGAACCCAAACCAAGCCGGATTCCGGCCTTTCAACCCGGCTGATATTGGAAGAACAAAAGCATCAAGATAAAACATAGCCTAATTAAAAAGCCGCCAGTGCAGCCAACACCAGCGGCTTAGGGCGGGTCACACCAACCCACCTTAAGGGATGCTTTTTAGGGTTACGGCACCCGCCAAAGTTCAGGCGAGGTGTTTTTTTGGAACTGTGAGGATAAATCTGTGTCAAGGAGTCACCTTTGGGTAGAACAAGATCAAATCATTCTGATATGTTCTACCCTCAAAATGGATACTGGACCTTAATTTGCTGGTGTGGTTTCAGCAGAAGCTGGCCAAATTTCTGCTGAATTAGCTTTTTAGGCGGACTGCCAATATGTCTAAAAAGCAAAAGAGACTTGTGCCACCAAGTCTCTTATCGCTATCGAAGTTTTGCTTTAGTTTTGAGTGAGAGTGCCACCTCTCACTTGCGCCGGCCCCTTAGATGGGGAAGGATATGTTGCGCCTTTGCGCTTCCTTTGCCAAACGCACCTACATCTTACCAAAGTGTAGTAACTTTGTCAAGGGGCGCTAGGTCTTTTTTGGTTGCGAGTTTTCTCAACTATCGCAACAACAGAGGCTTTATGCCTGGCGAAGACAAATTACTACAACTCCAAGGAGTGTATAACACTCTCTATAATGCGACAACCCGCCCTGACTTTCGCTTTGTGGTCAGTCGCTACTTCATCGATGAATGGGTTCCGCTGTTGGGGCCATCGTTGGCATGGCTGATTGTGGGATTGCGCCAACAATGCTTCTGGAATCAACGGCGAAATTGGTGTATTGTCGATAAAACCACGCTAGCCCACGAAACTGCCCTGGATGAACGGACTATCGAACGCTCCCTCAAGAAACCTTTTAGCGACTGGTTTGTGCTCGAAGTTAGCCATCGCTATCAATACCGATCTCAGATTGGCAAAAAGGTGCGGGACAAGAATCGCTACCAACTCCTGCTAGACGAGCCGCTTTCACCGCGCCATCAAATCGGGCTGGAGACTCTAATCCGCCAGATTGCTCCAGCCCATACCGAACCACTAACAGCCGCCCTGGCGGTGGTAGAAGCATTGGCATCAATGCCTCACCTGACCGACAAAATTACCTATACCGGTCCTCTCGACCCGGAACGTTGCCGCCGCTCAGTCCTGGAGATTGTGGCTGATACGCTGGCACTCAACCTGACCGAATTGGCTCAGGATGAACGAGCTACCAACCTAAATCAGCGTTGCGCCGAACTTTATAATTTAATTGTCCAACCCAACAAGATTTATGTCGGTTGGCAATATTTTCGGCTCGAGTGGGTCCGGTTGCTGGGGCATGCCCTGGCCTGGGTTATCATTTATTTACGCCGCCACTGCTACTGGGATGAGAGTAGCGGTGAACTCCGCGACACGTTGACGATTTACAAAAAACAACTGGCGGCAGCCGTTAATCAAACACCCCGCAACCTGGCAAATCTGATGGACAATCCGTATGTTCCACTTTTCTTTACCGGCTTCCCCCCTCCCGAAGCCATCGATTCAGCAGATACCTCCGACAATGAAGCACGCAATAAACCGACCCCGCTAAAAATACGGATGGTCGATGAACCGTTAACGCCGGCTGACCAACAGCAAGTTGCCGATACATTCCGAAAACGGCTCCAAGATGAATACTTTGGCCAGAATCCTGAAAATGGCCAGCTTAATTTGTTTCCCATTCTTGATCGGTTATCTAATCGGCAAAATTTCGCTTATGGTCAACTTCCTGAAAAAATGTCGGTAAGTGAGCCGAAAGTTTGCCGGTTAGAAAATGAACCAGCGGAAAAAATGTCGCAACATGACCCGTCACCTATCGGAAAAAATGCCGCAACTTTAAAAGACTCTCTAGTAATACCTCCTGAGCCAAAAGAAAAGATACAACAACAAATACAACCTGCTGCTGCTAAACTTTCAGCTTTGACAACAATACTGGATGATCTTGCCGTTCAAGAACCCATTCGCAGTAAGTTACTGGCCAATCCTGATTTAACCGTGATCAAAGTGGGAGCATGGTTTCTCTATGCTGAAACCCAACCCAACTTGACCGACCCCCGGGGTTATGTTATCAAACGATTGTTAGCCAATGATGTGCCGCCTCGAGAGTTTGTGGCCTTTGCCAGCCTGGATGATGCAGCTTGGTCGCTTTTTGAGAAAACTGCCGATGCTTTACGAATACACCAGCCGGTCGTTACCCCTATCGCTCCCGAGCTGATCGAGACTTTTGTCAAATGGGCCAATATCTATGCCGGGTTAGAACCTGCAGAGACAAAACTACTACTGTCTCAGCTTGCATCTGAGAGGGTTGCGCCTGATAGTCTCCAAACCGTCCAACAACTAGCGGCCGAGTCCGGTGACCCCAAACTTGATCTGGCTCGTAGTTTATGGGAAACAACTCTGGCTCAACTACAACCCCAAATGACCAAACAAACATTTGATACGTGGCTTAAACAAACTGAGGTTCTGGATTATGGCGAGAATGAGTTTGTGATTGACCCTAAGAGTGCCTTTGCTAAAGATTGGCTGGAGAATCGGCTGATCAAAACAATTGAAACGACTCTAACCAAAATTGTGGGCCAACCAACTCGCGTACGTTTTGTGTTACCCGCATAGGATCGTCAATTTTTAAAATTAGGAGAGACTCTCCTGAAAAAACTCAACAATGAACAGGACTAAAACGCAAAACGAAAGCG
>CAZUNT010000221.1:0-11877 GCA_964622215.1 uncultured Caldilineaceae bacterium | reverse complement strand
AGCCAACCTCGACCGATCTGGTCCGGCACCGGCGGGAAATGGCCGGAAGGACCTCATTTGTACAAAATCGGCGGTTATTACTACTTGATGATCGCGGAGGGCGGCACGGATTACACCCACATGGAAACTATCGTCCGCAGCACTTCACCGTGGGGGCCGTGGGAAAGCTGTCCGCACAACCCCATCCTGACACACCGCAGTCACCAGAGTCCCTTTCAGGGACTTGGCCACGCCGACTTGGTCGAGGCCCATGATGGCAGTTGGTGGCTCGTCTGTCTCGGCTTTCGTCCCCTGGGTTATCCGCCCTGCTATCACCTGGGGCGCGAAACCTTCCTGGCCCCAGTTATGTGGGACGACCAGGGCTGGCCTCATGTGGGAGACAATAGCCGGCTCCGGGTAGAGATGGAGGGACCGCGCCTGGCCCCGGTCGAGTGGGCGGGTGAGGCTGTCCGTGACGATTTTGATGAGCCAACCTTGGGACAGCCATGGAACTTCCTGGGCCACACATACGCCGAGGATTGGTCGCTTGCCGACCAGCCGGGCGCGCTGCGGTTGTTGGGTAACTCAGCCCGGCTTGACGACGGAGCGCCGGTAACATTTGTGGGCCGCCGCCAGCAGCATTTCGACTGCGAAGTGGCAGCCCTGCTTGACTTTGAGCCAACCAAAGATGGAGAAGAAGCCGGATTGACCGCCTGGATGAACCCGCAGCACCACTATGATCTCCTGGTGACGCAACGGGACGGCCAACGACGGATTGCTGTCCGCCGCCGTATCGGCAGCTTGGCGGCGACCGTTGTCAGCGAACCGGTCGGGGTAGGGCCGGTGACACTCACCATCCGCGCCGACCGTCAAAGTTACACCTTCGGTTTTTCCGTAAACAGCGCCAAGCCGTTGACTCTCGCCACTGGCGAGACGCGTTACCTCTCGACGGAAGTGGCGGGCGGCTTTACCGGCGTCTATTTTGCCATGTACGCCACCGGTAACGGTCAGACGAGCCAGACGTCAGCATTCTTCGATTGGTTTGATTACAGAATTCTTGAACAACCGTGAATGGAGTGCGGAATTAATTCCGCACTCCACAATCGCAAAAATATAGAGGCTAAAAACAATGACTCAACAACATCCTTACCAAAACCCCTCGCTGCCGGTGGAGGAGCGAGTCGCCGATCTGCTTTCGCGGATGACCCTCGACGAAAAAATTGCTCAACTGGGCAGTATTTGGGTCTTTCAAGTTTTAGAGGATATGAAATTTTCTCCAACCAAAGCCCAAAAACTGTTCAGCCAGGGCTTGGGCCAGGTAACTCGCATCGGTGGGGCCAGCAGCCTTGACCCAACCGCCGGGGCCGAACTGGCTAACACTATTCAACAATATCTCCTCGAAAATACTCGCCTCGGCATCCCGGCGATAGTTCATGAGGAATGTTGCAGCGGCTATATGGCCCGCAATGCCACCTGTTTCCCCCAAATTATCGGCGTGGCCAGCACCTGGGAGCCGGAACTGGTTAAGGCTATGGCTGCCGTAGTCAAAACCCAAATGCGGGCCGCCGGAGCACACCAGGGTTTATCGCCGGTAATTGACGTGACCCGCGATCCGCGCTGGGGGCGGGTTGAAGAGACCTTTGGCGAGGACCCCTATCTTGTGGCTCGGATGGGCGTGGCTTTTGTGCATGGCTTGCAGGGCCAAAACTGGCGGGAAGGCGTGATCGCTACGGCCAAACACTTTGTGGGTTACGGCATGTCGGAAGGCGGCCTGAACTGGGCCCCGCCCCATCTCACGCCTCGTGAGCTGCGTGAAGTTTATCTGCTGCCCTTTGAAGCGGCAGTCAAAGAGGCGGGACTGGCCTCGGTGATGAATGCTTACAACGAACTGGATGGCATACCTTGTGGCGCGTCAAAAGAGCTGCTGAACCATATTTTGCGCGAAGAATGGGGATTTGATGGCCTTGTAGTTTCCGATTATTTTTCCGTCAACCAGTTGATGGAGTATCACCAGGTTGCCGTCACCAAATCCGAAGCCGCCGCTATGGCCCTGGACGCGGGCATTGACGTGGAACTGCCCAGCACCGATTGTTACGCAGCCCCGCTGCGTGAGGCCATCGAGACGGGGGCGCTGGATGTCGCTGTTCTTGACCGGGCAGTTAGTCGCCACTTGCGGTTTAAATTCCAACTCGGTTTGTTTGAAAATCCGTATGTTGAGGTCGAAAAGACTCCAACCGTGTTCGATACGCCGGGGCAGCGCCAATTGGCCTACGAAATGGCGCAGAAATCCATCGTTCTGCTCAAAAATGAGGGCAGCCTGCTGCCGCTGGCTAAAGAAATTGGCTCCATTGCCGTCATTGGCCCCAACGCCGACAGCGTCCGCAACATGATCGGCGATTATGCCTATCCCTGCCATATCGAGTCGCTGGTGGAGATGCGCGATTCCGGTAATATCTTTGATATGCCTGTACCTAAAAAAATCGAATTGGTTGATAACTTTGTGCCGATTACCGCCATCCTGGCCGGTCTCAAAAACAAAGTTTCGCCCCAGACAAAAATCTACTACGCCAAAGGCTGTGAGGCGCTGGACGACTCGAAAGAGGGCTTTGCCAAGGCTGTTGAAGCAGCCAAAAAGGCCGACGTGGCCGTGCTGGTCGTTGGCGGTAAATCGGGGTTGACCGATAGCTGCACCTGTGGTGAGTTCCGCGACCGGGCTACCCTCGGCTTGCCAGGCGTCCAGCCGGAATTGGTAGAGGCGATTGTGGCCACCGGCACGCCGGTCGTCGTCGTGCTGGTAGACGGCCGGCCCCTGGCCATTCCCTGGCTGGCTGAACACGTTCCGGCAATTATCGAAGCCTGGCTGCCTGGTGAGGAAGGGGCTGCGGCCGTCGCCGACGTCCTCTTCGGCGACTACAACCCCGGCGGCAAGCTGCCCATGACCTTCCCGCGAGCGGTGGGGCAGATCCCGGTTTTTTACCGGCATAAGCTCTCCGGCGGCCGCTCCCATTTTAAGGGTGATTATGTGGACGTGAGCGCCAAGCCGCTTTTCCCCTTTGGCTACGGTCTCAGCTATACCTCTTTCAAGCTTGATAACCTGCGCCTGAACCGGTTAGAGGTAAAAATCGGCGAACAGGTTTCCATCAGCGTTGACCTGACCAATACCGGCTCTCGCCGGGGTGATGAAGTCGTCCAGCTTTACATCCGCGATCCGCAGGCCAGCGTAACCCGGCCGGTTAAGGAACTCAAAGGCTTCACCCGGGTCACTTTGGAGCCAGGCCAGACAAAAACAATTACCTTCGAACTCTTTACCAACCAATTAGGCTTCTACGACCGGGAGATGAGCTATATCGTCGAACCGGGGACCATCGAGATTATGGTTGGCTCATCCTCTGAGGATCTACCGCTGCGTACGAAGATCGAAATTATAGGTGAGACCACCGACATCAATCAAACCAAAAAATTCTTTAGCAAGGTCAGCATGGTTGAGACTCATTGCGCATAGACAATAGGTTTCAACTTCGACAAAACAACCCGCATTACATACGATTGGGAACAAACTTGTGCCAGCGCTCTGCGTTGGCACAAGTTTTTAAATAGGGACAAACCCGCCGATTTCCGATAAATTGACAAAAATTGAAACATGGATATACTTTTTTGACCTAGAGAAAATACATCGTGGAAAAAACGATTCGGGCTATTGGCCAGCGAATCAAACAACTTCGGTTGCAAAGGAATTTGACCCTCGAAGAATTGGCCAATCGAAGTGGTTGTACTGCTGGTTTTCTTTCTAATATTGAACAGAATCGAGCTGTACCTTCGGTAGTTACACTGGATGCCATTGCCCAAGCCCTGGGTACCAGGATTGCCGATTTTTTCCCCGAGACGATTCACACCGCCAAGATCGTGCGTCACAATCAACGTGAGTCGTTTCATTTTGAAGGGTCTTCAATTGTCTATTCCTTACTCTCAACCAAGTTTCCTCACGCGGCAATTGAAGCATTTTTGATGACGATTGTACCCGCTCGTGAAGCCTTGCCAACCGATGAAATTCGCGCCCATATTGGCGAAGAGTTTTGTTATGTCCTGGAAGGGGTCTTACGTTTGTGGTATGGTGAAACATTTTTCGATCTTTATCCTGGCGATAGTGTTCATTTTCGATCCATGGTCAGGCATCGCCTGGAAAATCGGGGTGATCACCCGGTAGTTCTTCTCTCTCTCATCACTCCTGCCATCTTTTGACGTTACGGCAAAATTTATTTCAATCATCAGGTTAAATCACCCTCTCTGGAGTTGCAGGTGACCGAAGGTATTGGCGAACGGATCAAAGCCTTAAGGCAAAAACGTCAGTTTACTTTGGCAAAGTTGGCCGAAAAGTCTGATTTATCAGCCAGCCACCTGTCACAAATCGAGCGGAATAAGACCTCCCCTTCGTTGATGACCCTCAACAGCATCGCCGAGGCTTTAGAAGTTAATTTGCGCGATCTATTCGAGTCGGAGCAGGATCAGATGTATGTTACCCATACCAGTCCTGTATTACAAGATAGCAGTAGTTCCCTTTCGATGTTGCCACTGACTCGCAGCGGCAGTGGCTGGGATCTGCAAGTGTATCGGTTAAGCTTGTCTCCTGAGGCTGCTCTATTGAACTTTGAACCCTACTCCGGCGAAATCCTGGTGTTTGTGCTGCAAGGAACGCTTCAGATTACGATTGACGGCGAACAGTTTGAATTACAAACCGGCGATAGCCTGCACTCCGATGCCCGTCAGTCTCACTGTTTAGGTTGTGCCGGCGATCAGTCATGTGTGGTGATGTGGTGTAACTCACCTCTCAGAGAAGATATAGCAGCCATTATTGAAAGGAGGTGATAAGCCGGTCAGTGATTTCTTGCGGAAACCTGTTGAAATAGTCATTGGATGAACTAATAGCGATGTCAAACTTATTTTAAAGGAGGACCAAGATGAAGAAGTTGTGGCCGTTGTTGATCTTAGTTGTGTTGCTAGTCGCCGCTTGTAGTGGCGGGGCAGGGTCTGAAGTTTCAGCACCGACAAAGGAAGCAGCACCGGCTCAAGAAGAGGGAAAAGAGGCGACTGAGGAGCCCGCTCAAAAAGCAGCCGAAGCGCCCACCGAAGCGGCAGCCCAACAACCAACTGAAGAAGCAGCTCAAGGGCCAGCCGCCGCCGGGAAAAAGGTATTGCGCGTCACCTTCTCCTGGCCTAACCGGATTGACCCTGCTGTGGGCAATGATTATGCCGGTTCTACCTCGCTGGCAAACCTTTATGACACGCTCGTCTTTCCTAACGCAGAAGGGGGTGTTGACCCGTGGTTGGCCGAATCATGGGATGTTTCTGATGATGGCCTCACCTTTACCTTCCATCTGCGGAAAGGGGTCAAGTTCCATGACGGCAGCGAACTGAAAGCCAGCGATGTCATTTACAGTTTTAATCGCCTCAAGACCATCGGGGAAGGGTTTGCTTACCTGGCTACCGCCGGGGTTAAGGAGGTAAAGGCTGTTGACGATAGTACGGTTACCTTTACCCTGGAACAACCCAGCGCCCTGTTCCTGCCCAGCCTCGTTCGCCTGTATGTTGCCAGTGAAGCCCTGGTCAAGCAGAACACCAAAGCGGAAGGGCCTTATGAAGAGAACGGCGATTATGGTAAAGAGTGGCTCCAAACCCACGACGCCGGCTCGGGGCCGTACAAAGTCAAAGAGTTCCCGCTAGAGCAGTATCTCCTGATGGAAAAATTTGGTGACTGGTGGGGTGAGTTCAACCCCAATGCGCCGGACGAAGCACGTTTTATCGGCACCACCGAAGCCGTCACCGTGCGCAGTTTGATGGAAAACAAGGAACTCGAAATTACCGATCAGTGGCAATCTTTCGAAGCCTACCAGGCGTTGGAGAAAATCGAGGGTGTAAAAATTGCCCCTCTGCCCTCCATGTCGTCATTCTATTATATGGTTAACACCAAAAAGCCGCCCACCGACGACATCCATTGCCGGAAAGCTATAGCTTATGCCTTTGATTACGACGCGGCCGTTGGCCTGGAATGGCCGGGAACCAAGCAGATGGTTGGACCGGTGCCGGCCAGCTTGGCCGGGCATAACCCGAACGTCTTTACTTTCAAGCGTGATCTGGACAAGGCCAAAGAGGAATTAGCCCAATGTAAGTATGCCGATGCGTTGGACCAAAACCCGATTTCGGTCGATTGGGTGGCTGAGGTTCCCGACGAGGAGAAGTGGGCGCTGCTATTCCAGTCGAATATGGCCGAGATTGGGCTGAAAGTGGATGTGGTTAAGACGCCGTGGTTGAGCCTGGTAGAAAATACCAGTAAGCTCGAAACTGCGCCGAACATTGCCACAATCTACGTTACCGCTGACTTGCCCGAAGCCGGGTTAATGCTCAAGCAGCGTTATCACTCCAGCACTACCGGCACTTGGCAGCAAAATGAATGGCTCCAGGATAAGGAGCTTGATAAAGCTATTGACGACGCCTTGGCTACGCTCGACGAAAAGGAACGGTTCGACAAGTATGCCAAGATTCAGGAGCAGTTGGCCGAACTTGCGCCGTCTATCTTCATCTATGACCAGGTGGAGAAGCATGCTTATCGGGATTGTGTGGATTGGCCGGCTGCTCGAAATGAAAGCAGTATTGTGCAGGGGTACCAGTTCTACGTGGCTCAGATGGGAGTAAATTGCCAGTAGTCGCTACCTAACCTGGACAAATCTCTGCCGGTCAAAAAGGTTTTCAAGGCATAACTGCTTAGGTCACAGAGATTCACCGAGACAACGCAGAGATTCACAGAGGAAAGGTTACTACTCAGGCTACCCCAAATTGAGTATTCCTGACCGCAGACCGCAGACTGCCGACCGCCATAATTCGCCCTGTACCCTGTCTTTTCGGCGGTCAGCGGTCAGCCGTCGGCGGTCGTGGGGGTAGGGTTGAGTAGTTACGAGGAAAGTTTTAAATATTTCTCTGTGTCTCTCTGTGTCTCCTCGGTGTAACTCTGTGTTTCCCGCCCAATTCAAGTTGGTAAGGAGAGGTTGTGATGCGGATATGTCGTTATTGAGTTTTCTGGTTCGTCGCCTCGTTCACTCAATTTTTGTGCTTTTGGGACTGTCTATCGTTATCTTTATCATTGCCCGGGTAATGCCGGGCGATCCGGCCCGGATGGCCGTAGGTGCGCGTGCGCCGCAATGGGTGGTAGATCGTTTGCGTACGCAGATGCACCTCGACCAGCCGCTGGCGGTGCAGTATGGTTACTGGTTGGGCGATGCGCTCCAGGGTGACTTTGGTCTATCGCTGGTCACGCAGCGGTCGGTTACGAGTGACATCATGGAATTTTTTCCGGCCTCGTTGGAGTTGGTCTTGTTTTCAGGGGTGATTGCAGCGGTGGGCGGTATTGGCTTGGGGATGTTTTCCGCTCGTTATAAAGATACCTGGATTGACAACCTGGTGCGTCTTTTTTCTTATGCCGGGGTGGTCACGCCTTCGTTTGTCTTTGCCATCTTTTTTATCCTTATCTTTGGCTTTGCGCTCAAGTGGCTGCCCATCATTGGCCGGGTTAGTGAAAATGTGCCCGTTCCCCCGTTGATTACCGGCCTTATCACCGTCGATGCCCTCCTCACCGGCCAATTCGGCACGTTTCTCGATGCGTTACGTCATCTCCTGCTGCCGGCGCTGGCGCTGGCGATGGGGTCTATCGCTCAGGAGGCGCGTATCACCCGGGCCACCATGGCCGATAATCTAAGCAAGGATTATATCGCCTCGGCCCGCGCTCTAGGCATTCCGGAGCGTATTGTGACCGGGCGTTTTTTGCTCAAACCTTCCCTTATCCCCACCGTCTCTATCCTTGGCCTGGATATTGCCTCCATGTTGAGTATCGCCTTTTTGGTGGAACTTATTTTTAACTGGCCCGGACTGGCCCGCTATGGGATGGATTCGATGCTGCGCAAGGACCTGAACGCTATTTCTGCCGTTATCCTGGTGCTTGGGGCAGCGTTTATTACCACTAACATCCTGGTAGACGTCATCGTAGCCCAGCTCGATCCCCGCATCCGGCTGCGGGCGGCAAGGAGCGATTAGCCCATGACCGAAATGACGAATCTTAGGCAGGATTCTGCCCTGACCTTTACCGCCCAACAAATTAAGCAGTTACAGCGCGAGTCCCGCTCGGAGAATCTGGGACGGGCCTGGTACAAGTTCTCGCATAATACTTTGTCTATTGTTGGCCTGATCACAGTAATTGTGCTGGTATTACTGGCGGTCTTTGCGCCCTACGTGACCCCTTATCCCAAGCATGCGGGACCGTTTACCGACTTTGCCCATGCCAAAATTGCGCCCACCGGGGAGTATCTTTTTGGCACCGACCAGATTGGCCGCGACATCCTGAGCCGTACCATTTTTGGTTTACGCTCTTCTTTGTTGATGGGCGTGGTGGTGCTGGCGTTGGTTGTTCCGCCAGGGGTGCTGCTGGGCATGCTGGCCGGTTACTTTCATGGGACGTGGATTGATACGGTTATTATGCGGGTCACCGACATTTTTTTGGCCGTACCTCCTTTGATCCTGGCCCTGGCCGTAGCTTCTGTGCTTGAGCCAAATCTGTGGAACGGCATGCTGGCCGTATCGCTGATGTGGTGGCCGTGGTACACCCGCCTGGTCTACGGCCTGGTGAGCGCCCTGCGCAACGAATTTTTTGTCGGCGCGGCGGAACTGACCGGGGCCAGCACAGCGCATATTCTCTTGCAGGAGATTCTGCCCAATATCATCTCGCCTATCCTGACCAAGATGAGTTTGGATATGGCCTGGGTTATCATCATTGGGGCCACACTCAGTTATGTTGGCCTGGGAGTGCAACCTCCGGAGCCTAGCCTGGGTACAATGGTGTCTGATGGGGCGCGGTATCTCCCCGACCAGTGGTGGATTGCTGTTTTCCCCGCCCTGGCTATTGTCGTCGTCGTGCTCGGCTTCAACTTGCTGGGCGATGGTCTGCGCGATCTGCTCGCAGCGGAGGGGGTGTAGTTTATGTCCACTCCTTTGTTAGAGATAAAGAACTTACAAGTCCACTTCAAGGTTTATGGCGGCGTGCTGAAGGTGCTGGACGGGGTGCAATTTAAGGTCTATCCGGGCGAGAAAGTGGGCTTAGTGGGCGAGACGGGTTGTGGCAAAACCACCACGATGAAAGCCATCTTGCGTATTTTGCCGATGCCGCCCGCCCGTATCCCCCAGGGTGAAATCCTTTTTAAGGGCGAGGATATTCTCAAGATGCACTCTCATCAACTGGACAAGTTGCGTGGTCGGGGTATCTCGATGATTTTCCAGGACCCGACGGCGGCCCTTAACCCGGTCTTTACCATTGGGCAGCAGCTTGGCCCGGTTATTCAGTATGCGCTGGAAAATAATAAAAAGTTATCTCGCGCTGAAATCCGCGAACTGTCAGCCAAGCCGCTGAGGGAGGTCGGCCTGGCCGACCCGGAGCGACTGTTAGACGCCTACCCGATTCAGCTCAGCGGTGGGATGCGCCAGCGGGCTTGTATTGGCATGGCGTTATCCACCAACCCGGAGTTACTCATCGCCGACGAGCCGGGGACTTCATTGGATGTGACCATTCAGGATCAAGTTTTGCGGCTGTTGCATAATCTGGTCGAACAGAAAGGAACTTCGGTCATTCTCATTACCCACACCCTGGGCATTGTGCGCCAACTAACGGATCGTGTCTATGTGATGTATGCCGGCAATATGGTCGAGGTAGCGCCGACTCGAAAACTTTTTGCCAAACCGCTCCATCCCTACACCCAGGGTTTGATGGCCGCCGTACCTAAACTGAGTGGCGGCGGCGTGGCCGGTGGTATCCCCGGCCGGTTGCCGCAGTATCTCGACCCTCCCCAGGGCTGCCGCTTTCACCCCCGCTGTCCTCATGTGATGGACATCTGTCGACGCGAGAAACCACCTTACTTTATGGCGGAAGCGGATCATGAAGTGGCCTGTTTTCTCTACGACCCAAGTAAAGCTTCTAAAGGGGGAACTGTTACCCCATGACCGGAAATATTCTGACCGTCAGTGAACTAAAAAAACATTTTGTCATTGGTCAGCGCGGCCTTTTAAAACGCGAACCAATCACGGTTAAGGCGGTGGATGGGGTTTCTTTTAGCGTATGCGAAGGAGAAACGTTTGGCCTGGTGGGCGAGTCTGGTTCGGGCAAAAGTACGGTAGCCTATATCACCATTGGGATGTATCAACCCACTTCAGGGACCTTGTTGTTTCGAGACCAGAATCTTTTTACCAACGGGAATCAACGCCCTTTGTCGCTAAAAAAGGAGATCCAGATCGTCTTTCAAGACCCCGGTTCATCCTTGAATCCCCGGCGTACTGTGCAGCAAATTCTGGAACTGCCGCTGCGGATCCACCAACCCGGCAAAAATTATATCTATGAGGTCATTCGCCTGCTGGAAATGGTTGAGTTACCGCCGGACTATCTCTATAAATATCCTCATATGTTGAGCGGCGGTGAGAAGCAGATTGTGGCCATTGCCAGAGCGTTGGCTACAAATCCGGCGCTGATTATCCTGGACGAACCGACCTCGGCCCTGGATGTTTCGGTGCAAGGCAAAATCATCAACCTGTTGATCCGGCTCCAGCGAGAGTTTAATCTCTCTTATCTGTTTATCACCCACGACCTCAGCCTGATGCGCAATGTCGCGTCTCGAGTGGCTATTATGTATCTGGGTAAAATCGCCGAGGTGGCCGAGACCGCCGAGTTTTTTGAGCGGCCCCAGCACCCTTACACCCAGATGCTCCTCTCTTCCATTCCGGTTATTTCGGAGGAAGAGGAGGCGCTCAAGCCTGAGAAGATTGTCTCCCGGGGTGAAATCCCTAGCCCGGTCAATGTGCCGTCAGGTTGTAGTTTTCATACCCGGTGCAGCTATGTTATGGATATCTGCAAACGGGTAGACCCGGTTATGGTTAAGACCGGTTCAGGGCATATCGTACGTTGCCATCTGTTTGAGCAACCTAACTCTTAAAGGGATCATTTATGCGCGTTGCCAGTGACATCGGCGGAACCTTTACCGATTTGGTCTACCTCGACCCTGAGACAGGGGCGGTGGGGGTGACTAAAGTTTCGACCACACCGGCCAACTTTGCCGAAGGGGTGGTTGCCTCGCTGCACAAAGCCGCGTTCAATCTGCCCGACACGAGCTTCTTTGGGCATGGTTCGACGATAATCATCAATGCGCTGACCGAACGTAAAGGAGCCAAAACGGCCCTGATTACGACCAAAGGGTTTAGAGATGTGTTGGAAATTGGGCGGGCCAACCGCCCTGACTTGTACAATCTAGCCTACACCAAACCTAAACCATTTGTGCCGCGCTATCTGCGCCTGGAAGTGCGGGGCCGGATGAACTATAAAGGGGAAGAGTTGGAACTGCTGCACGAAGCTGACGTGCGCCGGGCGGTTGAAGTTTGCCAAAAAGAAGGGGTAGAAGCCATTGCCGTTTGTTTCCTCCATTCTTATGCCAACTCCAGCCACGAAACCCGCTGCCGGGAACTTATCCAGGAACTGGCCCCGGAAATTCCCGTCACCGCTTCCTATGAAATTACCCAGGAATGGCGAGAGTACGAGCGCACCAATACCACCGTCCTCAACAGCTACGTGCTGCCCGCCGCCCAATTCTATTTGAGTAACCTGGAAAAAAAGCTGACCAACCTGGGTATGGCTAAAGTTTACCACCTGATGCAATCAAACGGCGGCACGGCCACCTTTGACATGGGCAAAAAAGTGCCTATTAATGCCGTCGAGTCCGGCCCGGTGGCCGGGGTCATCGGCGCGGCGGTTATCGGCCAGCTCATTGGCGAGCCGAATGTCATCTCCCTTGACGTGGGCGGCACGACCGCCAAAACCTCACT
>CAZUNT010000220.1:0-11907 GCA_964622215.1 uncultured Caldilineaceae bacterium | reverse complement strand
TGCCACTCGATCAGCTCTCGCTGGGCGCCTTCGTACTTAAAACCCACCTTTTCGGCCACACGCATCATGCGGGGATTAAAGGACCAGGTATCCAGGCCAAGCCGGTGAATGGTGGAATTGGTGAACAGGTAATCGACCCAGAGGGCCAGGGCCTCAGTCCCAAGGCCCCGGTTTAATGAAGCGTCTTCACAAATATCGATACCCACGAACCAGGCATCGGGAAAACGATCGTTGGCATAACGATTGACCCAGCCTAAAGGCCGGTCCTCGGCCAGGGTGGCAATCATCGCCCCCTGCTGGGGAAAAGGTCGCCTTTGGCTGCACTGATCCAGGAACCCCTGCCGGACCGTCTCTTCCTCTTGCGGCGTCATGAAGGTCCGCACGCCTTCCCACGGCGCATCGTACATCCGCCACTCGCCGTGGGTCTGCCAATGGACGTAACTATCCGCGTCGGCGGGCAACGGATCTCGCAGGATTACTTGTTGTCCGGAAACAAGGACCGTTATAATCATCCTCCCAAAAGCGGCCAATCAAATATCACCCAAATTCATCGAGAAGTTTCGCTTTGATAAATTCAGGCTTGAGCGGCAGCCCGGTGACTTCACTCAACCGGACCCACTCCAACTGGAAGATATTCTCGGCCGACTGTTCCGTCAGCTCCGGGCCGCCTAAGCCCAGCTTACCCGAAAACCGGGTGGCCAGGAAGTAGGTTTCCGGATGTCCCTGGTTCATAGTGTCCCACAACTTGCGATCAAGCTCGATCTCCAGGCCGGTCTCTTCTTTGATCTCTCGCCAAGCAGCCTGCTCCAGCGTCTCGCCTGGCTCTACCCCGCCGCCGGGCACAATGTAATACTCCCGGCCGTGGTTATAGCGATGGATGAGCAGAACCTGATCGGCGGCCAGGATAATAACAGCGGCCCGTTGGCGTTTTGGCTGAGGGAGAGAGGTCATCATCCTGGTCCCATTTTAGTCCCATGGCTCAATCCGACCAAGTTATCATCCCGGGTAAAGTGGTGTGACGGAGTTCCCCTGGCCTTAACCTCTTGGAACCCGGCCCTCTTTTGGTTACAATATCTACCGAGATCGATGATCAAGGAGAGTCCGTGCGTTATTTAGTCAGAGCGAAAGTGAAACCCGGCCAGGAGGCTGCCCTGCGGCAAGCCATCGAAGAAGAGACCTTAGGCCAGGGCTCGATTGCCGGGGATGAATATTTACGAGATATGGGCCAGGCCCGGATTGTTGAAGATGGCTCGGTGCGCTGGGTGGAGGTGTGTTATTGCCGCATCCCCCTGGAGGAGGAGCGGCCCTACTGGGAGGAGTACTTTGAACTCACGAAAGTCCAGGATGCCCACAACCGCCAGCACTGCCGGGATTGGAACGGCGAGGAATGGTGGGCCTGCAGCACCTGCGACTGTACCGAAAAACTCGAGGCGCGACTGGCCGAATGGGGAGAGCCGTTCCTGGAGGTACTGGCTGAAAAAGTGATGGAGAAGGATCAATAACCAGGACCGGCCAACCTCACCCCACTCACCCGGCTGAGATTGCTCCGGCTGTTGATGCAAAAACCTGTTCGAAATTGGCGCTCGCCAGCTCTATTTTCCAGAATTCTTATCTTTGCCCCTGCCTGGCCTGGATAGATCTGCCCCTCCATAAAACCAATCTAACCCGACCATCCCGGCCAGTCCTACCCCATAAGCCAGCAAATCCCAACCACTAAACCGGGAACCCAGGACCAGGTAGGCAAAGAGGCGGATGATGGCGTTATGACTCCGGTTGAGCTGCAAGGGGATGGGGGTCAGTTGAAAGGTTTCGATGGCGATGACGTACACCCCGCTTAAAACAGCTTTAGCGGTCACCGTCCCGCTCGACCAAATCAGGCTCAACCCCAGATAGAAGACGGCGGCATAGACAACGTCGCCCAGGTACTTGTCCCACAGGATGAAGCCAATTGGAAAAAGGCGAGAAACGATGCCCAGCCCGGTCAGCAGACCCAATGGGATGAGGTAGCGGGAAGTGTGACGAGAGATGATTAGCTGTCCCCTCCTTCTGGTCCGTAAAAGAGCTGGCCCAGGACCGGACTAATGAGATCGGCCCAGGGGATCCCATCCACGATTAGCGAGGAAAAGGGTCAGAGGAACTGGGGTCCAACCTGTCGGGTCCGATCCAGCTTCACCCCGGCACCGCCGGCGACTCGGCGCCGTACGAGTTTTCGGAGCTGCTGCTAGCCCAGGTGCGGGCCGCGGGCAAGCCGGTAGAGCTGTACCTGTACGATAATGACAACCACAATATTTCGGCCAGTTTTGATACGGCGATGGACCGCTCGGTGGCCTTTTTTGATACCTACCTGAAATGAAACCTAAAGGGTACGAACTCAGGCGGCTGTTGCAGTCAGGCGGTGCTGGCGCATCAGCCATATATAGCCGTCTTCCAGGGCTGGTTCCGCCGGACTGGCCGGCTGGGAGCCCGCCGGCCGGCCAATGACCCGGTAGCGGGTGACCTGTGGCAGTTGTACGCTGGAGACAACAGCCACGTCGCCGGCCGGCAGCTCGCCCTGGGTCTCTACATTCCAGACCTGACCCTGGGCCTGCCGGATCAGTTCACCCGGACTGCCCTGAAACAGCAGCCGGCCCCGGCCAATGACGGCCAGGGCCTGGCAGCTCTGGCCGATGTCTTCGATGATATGCGTAGACAGGATGACCGTGCAGGTCGCAGCCAGGTCTGACAGCAGGGTGCGCAGCCGTACCCGTTCCTCGGGATCAAGCCCCACCGTCGGTTCGTCGACGATGATCAACCGGGGCTGGCCGAGCAGAGCCTGGGCAATACCGACTCGTCGTTTCATCCCGCCGGAGTAAGTTTTTAACCGTCGCCGGGCTACATCGGCCAGGCGGACCTGTTCCAGGGCCCATTCAATCTGTTGGCCCCGGGCGTGGGCAGGGCTAAGCCCTTTGAGCCGGGCCACGTAATCCAGGAACTCCAGGGCCGTCAGGTCAGGATATAGGCCGAATTCTTGCGGTAGATACCCCAACTGCGCTTTCACCGCCATTCGCCCGGCCGGCTGGGTCACGTCGTGGCCAAAGATGCGCACCTGGCCGCTACTTGGCTGCACCAGGCCGGCCAGGATGCGCATTAAGCTGGTTTTGCCGGCCCCGTTTGGGCCCACCAGGCCGAACATCCCCGACCCGATATGCAGAGTCAGCCCGTGCAGAGCCATTACCGGGCCGGGATAGGTTTTGGTCAGGTCGCTAATCTCAATCATTGTCTGTCTCACCGGTCTACTTGAAGCTTACAAACCCTACCCACTACAGGCTGTTCGTCTCCTCAACCACAACGAGGCGATCAACCAGATCAACCCGAGCTGGATCAGGCCGGTAGCCAGGCTGTAGAGCGCCTGTTCCCGACTGGCCGCCTGGCCGGCAAAAACCAGGATCGCTCGGGACAGCTCGTCGCCGCCTCTAACCGCGCCTGGAAAGCCGATCAGGTAGTATAGCAGCAGCGCCGGCCGGGCCGGATTTAGCCACTGCCAGCCGCTGCCTGGGGCGTTAAAGACCAGGCTCAGCCCGGCCAGACACAGCAAGGTGTAGCCGCCGCCGATTAAGGTCGCCCGGCCGGTGATGGTCTGCCCGGCGGCCAGGATCAGGCTCAGCCCGGCATTAATAACCATCAACAGCAGGACACCCCCGAACCATAGTTCCAGAAACAACCCCAGCCGGAATGGGCCGACGAGCCACCACCAGGCCGCGCCTGAAACGAGCGCCGCCAGGGCTACGGCTAGCAACAGGCCGGCCCAGCGGCTCAGTAATTTACCCGCCAGGTAGACGCCGGGGGACAGCGGCAGCGCGGCCAGGAGTTCGCACACCCCGGCCTGGCTATCGTAGGCAACGGCTTCTGCCGCCAGGGGAGGCACCATCAGTATCGCTACCAGCACCGCGCCCAGCCAGACTACCGGCAGCATCGCCGCTGTAATCTCGGCCTGGGCCACGTCGAAGGCCAGAGTTCCGGCGGCCACGGCAGCCCGGTAACCGCGGAAGTCATCGATCGCCAAGCTGGCTCCCAACAGCGGCGTTACGGCCAGCGCAGCTATAAGGGCCGGCAGGCTGATCCGCCGCCACTGGAGCCAGAACTCGTAGCGAACCATCGCCGCCAGTTGAACCACGACCCGAGGCCGGACTGGCCAGGAGTCCGGCCGGCTGCCGGCTACAGCGCCAGACTGCCGGTTCACCCGGACTGCGCCGGCCCGCCGCCGGCCCAACAGCAGCCACTCGGTATGTCCGAGCAGCCGGGTTATAGCCAGGCCGGCCAGGCTCAGGCCCAGGCCGGTTAAAAAGAGCCGGTTGAGGGTATAATCAGCGTTTGAGGGCGGCAGGTACAGGTGCAGTAGCCAGGCCACAGGCCAGCGGGCCACGATAAAATCGCCAAATAGGGTGGCGGCAAACCAGGCCAGGCAGACCCCCGTCAGCCCAAAGGTGGACCGCCGGCCGGCCAGGGTGATGTAGACTGCCAGGCCGGACAGACCCAGCAGCACCGGCAGCCAGCGACTGATAGCCGTCGGCCAGGACTCCGGGCTGGCATAGACCAGGAACAGGCTGCCCAGCAGGCCAGCAGCGGCATAAACGGCCAGCAGGGCCAGCCAGCGCTCCAGAAGCATCCAGGCCGGCGACCGGGGCGTGGCCAGCAGCAGTTCTAGCCCTGGCTCATCCTCCGGTGAAAATAACCGGGTGGCCTGAATGGCGGCGACGAGCGGCAGCACCAGGGCCAGCGTTTCGGCCGGGGCAAAGAAGGGTACCAGGCGGGTTACGGCGGCGTAGTAGGCCAGCCCGACCAGCCCCAGCCCGGCCAGCGGTATCCGCCAGCCTACCAGGCGCAGGCTGTGCCGCCAGGTGGGGCCGACCCCCAGTCCGACCTGGCGGCTCTGCCGGCTTAACCGGCCCAGCCCGACCCCTATCCCTAGCAGCAGCAGGCCCATCAGCCCCAGGCCCAGCCACGCCGGCCGTCGGGCTGCCGCGGCCCGGATGGTAAACAGGCTACCGGGGCTGAAACGGTCAGTCAGGCAGCGGCTGTCGGGCGGGCGGGTGGGATCGTCTAGAAAGGACAACAGCATGAGGTTGGGGCATGAGTCGCCGGAGGCCAGGGTGACGTGTCCTGCGCCGGGCACAGTAAAAGCATAGGCCAGGTTTAACGAGCCGGCGATCAAATCGCTGTAAGCAACCGGTTGGCGGGTGTCGTAAGCGCCGCTGAAAATGAGGGTGGGTACATCCCCGCTAGGCAGGGCCGGAGCCGGGGGTGTAAAAGCCGGCCACTGCCGGCACAGGGCCTCGTCGAGAGGATTGTCCATCAATACGGCTTCTGGATAAACAGCCATCGCCGCCCGCTGCTCTGGTGAAACGGTTTGCCAGGGTTCGTTGCAGTTCATAGTGGTGCGGAAGCCATAGTGCTGCCCGGCGTTACTGCGGGCCATCTCTCGCAGAAATTGCTCCCGCTGCCTGGAAATTTCGCCGTAGTCGCCCTCCACTAGATCATAGATGAGACCAGGTAGCTGCTGGTAACTACCGTAGCCCAGTAAATAACCCAGGTCAGCTACGTCAAACTCAAAAGAAAAAGACTGGCCGGTCTCCGGGTTGGTGGCCCATACGGTTAGCGGAGCTGCTGCCAGCCGCTCCAGCAGTTGAACATAAGTCTGTTCCAGGTTGGGGTAGGCCGCCCGGCACAGCCAATCGGCCTGGCAGTTCCGAAAAAGCCGCGCCAATGAAGCGGCAAGTTGGGCCGGCGACTCGGCCATTACCGGTACGGTCAGCGGCACCGGTGAGTCGAGGGTGACGCTGCGCAGCCTGCCTGCGGAGCGGGGATCGGCCATCACCAGTTGGGCTACCAGCGTCCAGTAGGAAGCGCTGACCAGATTGACTTGATCATATCCCAGCGCCTGCATAATATCTAGGGTGTCAGCCGCCGTCTGGTACGAGTTATAGGCGGCCAGGTCAACGCCCGCCTGCAGCCAGCGGTCGCGGCAGGCCAGGCCTGGCGCCAATTGTTCGGCCAGGGTCAGGGATTGGCCTAGCCGCTGCTGCCGGACCATCAGATGGACCTCCGGGCAGTCGAGGACCGGCTGTGACCAGCCCAGGCCGCGCTGGTCAAACAGGATTACCTCCCGTTTGGCCAGCCAGGCTGCCAACTGGTTGAATTGCTGCTCCACGAAGCTCCGGGTGGAGCTGCCCAGGCCACCACGCAGATAAAAAATCGGGTCGGGTGCCGGTTGAGGGCTGCGGCTTTTGATGATGGTTACACCGATTTGGATGGTGGGGCTGCCGGGCCTGGCCCGATTCTCAGACACGGTCACATAGCCACACTCAATGGCCTGGCCCGGCGGCGCTGCAAACGGGCAGGGGGCAGAGCTAAAATCAGGTGGCCCTGCCGCCTCAGCAGGGGTAGGGTAAGCGCTGAAAATCAGCCAGAGCCACAAGAGCAGGGCAGCCCGGCGTGTTATACTCATAAGTTAATTATAAACTTCAAATAAAAAATCAAAAAGCCAGCCGCGGCCTTTGACCTGGCGCCATCGCCCGGCTACAGTGAGCAGTAGCATTACCGTTTATCTGGCCGATCTGACGGCTTTGAGCCAAGTGGTCTTGCTGCCGGACAATACGTTGTTGATCGGCGACCGCAAGCTGTGTACGGCCGAGACAATGGTGGCCTTTTGTCGCCAGGGCCAACGGTTCCTGGCCCCCACCCCCCGGACATACCTGCCCTTCTACTGCCTGCCCCAGCCCATGCTGCCCGGCCAACGCCTTCAGCATCTCCGCCATGACCGCTCGTCGCCGCGGCGTGACCTGCGCCGCTATCTCGTCAAAGCTCGTTTGGGGATGCTCCTCGCGCCATTGCCACAACTCATCATACATCTGGTCTATCGCCTGCTGCAACGAGGTGGGGAAGAATCACCGCTCGAAGCCGGCCCGAGAAACATCCTTTCGAGAGGAGGGCTGGCGAATTTCGCCCGTACCCACGGGAGACAGGTCCTTTGCGTAAGGTCTAAGGAGCTTTCGCCAGACTTCTCCTGGAGGTGTACCTGGGAATTACCGACCTCCCACCGCCGACCTGGTCGTTCGCCGGTCCTGCCAGAGAGGGAGGTTTTACCCCGAGTTCACCCGAACTTTCTGTGAACTTCTCCTGAATGTCTACCGGGGGTTCACCGGGACTTTCTCGAACCCTGGCACATCCGGTCGGCGCCCTCTTAGTCACCTATTCGTTCGGTGCGGGAGACCTACCGGACCCCCCCTGGCCCCTTACTGAACTTTCATCGGGCTTCGGAACTGGGAGGGGGAGCTTTTACCAGGCCCAACGCTAAAGTCTTTTCATCGCCAGTGTGAGTTACGGAGGAAGATACAGGGGATTAGGGAAGAATCGTACGGGCTTTTATGGCATTTCTACCAAAGGTTAACCGGGGATTTACGGCGAATCTACTGGGGTCAGACCCGGCTCAATGATCATCAACTGGGGAATTTCCCCAGTTGAAGCGGTCAAATAAAACCACCTCAACAAAAGAGGTTCATTGAGGTGGATCTATACTTGCGCCTCAATTATGTTATACTCATCGGTCAACAATCCAATTTTCTTTAGGCAGGAGTAAATCTTGGCTATCTTTCGGACCATCTTGTTATTTGTTCTGGCTGGCCTGGCTGAAATCGGTGGGGGCTGGTTGGTGTGGCAATGGCTGCGGACCAACTGGGGCTTACCGTGGGGCTTGCTGGGTGGAGCCGTATTGTTTCTGTATGGTGTCCTGCCGACGCTGCAAGCAGAACCGGCCTTTGGCCGGGTGTATGCGGCTTACGGAGGTATCTTCATTATTCTATCTATTCTATGGGGATATTGGGTCGACGGCTGGCGGCCTGATCGTTTTGACCTGATCGGCGCGTCGATTGCCCTGGTGGGGGTAGCTGTCATTATGTGGGGGCGAGATTGGTTTTAGGGGGCAGGTCTCAGGCTGAGAAACCAAAAATGGGATCTATTCAGCCGGCACTACCTCACCACTTTAGTCAAGGCTGTCTCTTTTAAGCTCAAACTCCGCAGACTTCACTCAAATTCTACCCCAAAGTGCCAAATTCTACCACAATCAACGCCAAGTCCAGGGCGTCGCCCCATCCGGGTTCGCAAACAAGCTTGCCTTTCTCGGAATTCATTATTCTGACTTAGAGAAGAGATAATTTCCAGGGCTGGCTTGAAACAGATCAGGATTTTCCTTAAGCGCGCTCACTGAGGAACATGGTGAAGTCGTAGTCACCCGGCGACTGACCATAGGTAGTCAGCAGCGCGGCGGCCTCGCTGCGGTGCTGCATGGCATGGAAGATGGCATCCAGCAGGATGTGCCACACAACCCGCTCGCGCACCACACCGGGGATGACATAGCGGATCGCGCCGTTCAGCGTCTCCTCGGTCAAGGTGTCGAGATAGGCCCGCATCTCCCGTTGTTCTATCAGCCAACGCTCTCGCAGCGCGTCGAGGGTCGGAAAGGCGTCTTCGTGAAGCTCGGTCGCGTCATAGGCCGCCTCGTTGACCAGAGGTTCGTTGTAATATCCCTGAAGCGTGATCCGCCACTGCCAGATGTTGTCAAGCAGGTGGACCATCGTGGCACGCAGTCCTCCGTACCCGGTCCCGAAGGGGTTGGGAGCGGCGTACTGCTCCGGACTCACCCTGGCGCAGGCCGCCAGGAATCGCGCATCCACCCAGTCATTGTACTCATACAGCAACCTGATTTCATCGGTTTTCATCGTAGTCTCTCCGCTTGATCAGTCGTCGCAACGCCCGCCGATGGTAATCGGCAAGCGCGATGCCAAACTGCCATGCCGCCATGGGCGTCGCCAACCTAATCGATGGCGTTGTCACCCTGTGTCTCAAGATGGAACGATATGGGTCCGCCCCTCCCAATGCCCATACTCTGCGAGTGGTGTGAAGCGAAGGGGCGTGAACTCGAAGTGAAAATCCTTGCGCTGGCGCTCGGCCATGACCGCAGCGTGACGCTCAGGTCGAGGCACAGAGCTATGTCCACGGACCATGGCAACCATTTCCCGTTGGGAGGTCCACACTGAAAAGGTAGAGACTGTGCGAGGCAGCCTCATTGCCGCTATGGCCAAGGTTGTGCCGGGGTGGTCTCGGACCAGTTCTTCGACCGGTCTGCCCCAACGAATGAAGCGCGGTACTTGGGGAAGCTTCATCCGAGCGAGCGTCACCGCTACCACGGGTGCTGCGGGATCTTGTTCTCCAACGCTTTCCGCAAGTCCGTCGAACTCGCTGACATAACCCCAGCGGCGCTGAAACGCCATCCGGATATGCCAGCCGGTGGCTAGCGCACGGCCAAGCCCCGTACCGGCAAGAAATTCGTCTATCGCGCCATGGCTCTCCCAGGCTGCGAACATCGTCAGCTGGCGGAGTTGCATCCATGCCGGTGACAGGATAGGAGCACCAAGCGTCATCTTGGTCATACATTCGGCATGGTTAAGGCCAGGGACTTCCTGCCCGGTCGGCGGGCGACAGAGCGCCCTGATGGTTGTGCCAAGCTTGGTCTTTGCAAAATGGAAGGTAAACACTGTCACAAGTTTTTAGCCGCCCAACGCCTTGTTGGGCGGCGTGCTCCTTGTGGAAGACGTCGTTGGCGCCCTCACGTGTACACGTCTCACGGAGACGAAGCTGACCGGGCGAGAAAGGGTGGAGGGTCGGACTACGCCTTGCGTACTGGGTAGCGCAGGTGGGTAACGCCGACGCCCGGGATGACCGTCGGGTTGCCCAGGACGACTGGCGTGCCGGCGAGATGGTCGAAGAGTCGAACTCCGGAGCCAAGAAGAACCGCCGCGATATCGACATGGATTTCATCGAGGAGCCCAGCATTCAGGCATTGCTGGATGGTGTCGGCGCCGTGGACCCCAACGGACTTCCCGGCGGCGGCGGTCTTGGCTTGGTTCACGGCACTTTCGATGCCATCGGTCACGAAGTGGACCGTCGAGTTGGGGCGCGGCCAGCCGGCGGGGATGTGGTGGGTCAGGACGAAGGCTGGTCCCCACGCGTGATTTCCGCCCCAGCCGTGGGCGACGTCGAAAGTGCGTCGACCGGTGAGCACGGCCCCCAGTTCGGACGTGAGAGCGCGCAGGTGCTCGGCGCTCGGTCCAGACACCTTGAACGTCATGGGGTCCGACCCTCCGGTGTGGATTTCGACATCCCCCGAGGTGAAGTACCAGTCGAACACTTCGGCCACGCCATCGTTGAGATCGGCGACGTAGCCGTCGAGCGACATGGACATGATTGCGACAACCTTCGACATAAAGTTCCTCTATTCTACGATCCTAAGCTTCCCTAAATGCGTTGCGTTGACGCCTGGGGCCGCCCAACGGTTGAGTTGTGGCGATTGCGGGTTAGCGAACATACCTCCAATTACCAGAATGGCTGTGGCCCAAGCTACTTTCAATTAAAGCCAAGATTAGCAATTCGCCACCAACGATTTGTTATATGGCTTCTGTACTGTATAGGCCGCTGTATAAGCGCTTGTTGTTGGGCGGCAGTTTGGCCCAAAAATTTGCTTGAACTTATAAGACCTCCTGCTATATTTCAAGCGTTGATGGAAGACCATGTAGTATAACCATGCATCTATTCTTTACGATAATTGGATTTTCTGAAGCCCATCGTGGTGCAAGCATCATTCCTTTATCCGGGATGTCGCAAAAAGGGGCGGGTTGTTTATAAAGATTCCCCATTATAGCTGCTTCAAGGCGTTCAAGGATACGTGGCTGAGTTCCTACATCTGCGACGAAAATTCTAAATCCTGCAAGTTGCCTACCGACCGCAATATGAATCATTGGCTTTTGCTTTTCAAATTCGGCTCGCTTTTCGGGTGTCCAACCCCACCCATGCCAAACTTCTTTTCGGACACCTTGCTGCATGGCGACAATATCGAAAATATTATAGTCTCCGCTCATATACTTACCAGTGTGTTCACGAAAGCGTTCTGGAACTGATCTGCGCGTCAGACCCGCTGCATGAATCAGATAACCTTCTCGGTATTCAACCGTTTGCAAGTAGATACCTGGATGCTTTGGTATAGAGGGTAGATTATTTTCAAGTTCAAACTTCGGCCAACTATAGGGCCCAGTCCAGTTAATAGCTATTGTTTCCTGTTCCACAAGTCACAACCCTTTTTGGGTAATTTCCAGCCACCCAACGCCCGCAAATTAGCCGCGCCCACGATACCTTAACTTTAAGACGACCTCAAGTGCCAAAATCTACTTCAAAAAATGCAGAGTCCAGGGCGTCGGCTACATTTGCTTGGTGCGATCCGTTCGCCCGAAACCGGCTTTGGCCGGGGGATGGGCGGCAAAGAACGCACGTTGTTCTTTGATAACTCTAATTCGATGTTGGTGCGATGATACTTCTGGTATCATCAAGTCCAACTCCCGCAGTGGTTCGGGTCGCAAGCGAGCATCATCCCCTGCTCCGCGACTGGTTCTCAACGGGCAGAAGCGGGATGAAAAGGCGGAAAGTCACGAACCAGACGTGGCTATCCCGTCGAGCAGGTGACTAGGGCACGAGTGAAGCTATGGTTAAAGCGTCGTCAAGCAGAACCTGCCTACACTGGTTCAAAGGCAGGCCCAAAAGGGATTGTATCTAGGCTACGTTGTCAAGCGAAACGTAGTAATCACTCGAGTGGATACCGGCCCCAAGGGAAGTAGCAGCCTACGGTCACAACCCATCGAATTAGGGAACGGAGTAACCCGCTGACGGCTCTCAGGATTAACTGAGTAGGCAACCAAGCCAGATGCCCCAGCGGGACGCGAAGCGTGCCCTCAGAAGCAAAGGCTCTGGGTAATGCCAGAGATAGGCTGACGGAGGGCGGGTATTCGGGAAAACAACGGCGCTTGAGAAAGGCCCGTGCTTTAT
>CAZUNT010000219.1:0-11942 GCA_964622215.1 uncultured Caldilineaceae bacterium | reverse complement strand
AAAAACCCCCAAATTTTGGTATTCCCACTCCGCAGGGAGTAGGTTAAGATATTTTTATCAAATCTTCCACTCTCCCAACCGTAACCTGCGGATAATTCTACCAGGACAAAGGTTTACCCATGATAGAGCAAGGCCATCCCAAATTAAAAAAGCTACAACCCAGAGACAAGCATAATAAACCGATCCGTGTCCTTTATGTTGAAGACGCTCCTGTTCTGCGGGAGACGATGACCCAGTTGTTAGAAATTTATGGTTACAAAACCGCCGCGGCTAAAAACGGGCAAGAAGGCGTTGAAATGGCCTTACGCTGGCACCCTGACCTGGTGCTGATGGATTTACGTATGCCGGTTATGGATGGTTATCGAGCCATTCAGGAAATAAAATTCAACCCCCAGACTCATCATATTCCTATTTTTGTCGTTTCAGCTTGGAGCAGCAAAAAAGAACGGGATCAGGCTCGTTTAGTTGGCGCTGATGAGTTTTTTGTCAAACCCACCGATCTCAACCGGCTTAATGAAGCCATCAAAGTGGCAGTGGCCGCCTCTTCCGTAAAATTCCAATAAGTTTGTCTTCCAAAAAAGGGGGATCCTCTTCAATCCCGCTGAAGAGGCGGTATAAGCCAAATCATTTCCGGGGGGAAGGTTAACGAAACCGCTTCCCCGGTCCGAAAACAGTTTCCATTTACCGGATCGGTCACCGTTTCAAATTGCCACTGCCCTGCCTGCACCTTGAACCGGATATGGGTACCGGCGTAAACTTGGTTCAGAATCTGCCCCTGGATGGTATTGTCTCCCGGTTGACCCAGTTTCAGGTTTTCGGGCCGGATGTGGAGCGTAACCTGGCCATCGGCAATGGCTTGAGATTTCACCCGAAAACAGCCAAGAGGGGTGTCGACGTGGTGGCCCTGCTTTACCCCACTTAAAAAGTTAACCCCTCCAAAAAAACGGGCGACTTGAACCGTAGCCGGCCGTTGATAAAAATCGCGCGGACAACCGGTCTGATGAATTTCTCCGGTAAAAAGAAGAGCCACCTGGTCGGCCAGAACCACTGCTTCCTCTTGAGCGTGGGTTACAAAAATCGTGGTAATGTTAAGTTGACGTTGGAGGGTACGGATCAGCTCGCGCATGTCGTCGCGTAAGTGGGCATCCAGGTTGCTGAGTGGTTCATCTAGCAATAAGACGCTTGGCTCGACCACCAGGGCGCGGGCCAAAGCGACCCGCTGCTGCTGCCCGCCGGATAACTGCCCAGGCCGCCGCGGCCCGAAGCCGGGCAACTGCACCCGTTCGAGCATCTCGGCCACTTTTCTTTGGATCATTTTCTGGTCCATCCGGCGCAAGCGCAGCCCAAACCCCACATTTTCGCCTACCGTCAGATAAGGGAACAAGAGATGGTTTTGAAAGACCATTACCGCCCCACGCTTTTCGGCCGGGATCGATAGAACGGATTGGCCGTTGAATAAGATGTCACCCCCGGTCGGCTGTAACAGCCCGGCGATCAGCTTCAGGATGGTCGTCTTACCACACCCTGAAGGTCCCAACAAAGCGGTGATCTGGCCGGGGGCGATGGTGAGAGATAATTTTTTGACCGCTTGCACTTTTTCCCGGCCGGCAAAGGTTTTGCTGAGTTGCTGTAATTGAACCTGGGTCATGCTCTAAAACCCCCCAACGCTGCTTTTTCTCCCACCAGATATTTTGAAGTGAGCACCAGGATAATCAGAGAGGGAGCTATAAAAACTAAACTCAACGCGGCAGTGACCGGGTTGTTGTTTCCTGTCGCAAAATTGACCAACAACAAGGGCAGCGTGATCACCTGCCCGCCGCCGACGAGTAGCGTCACCAAATACTGCTCCCACGAGATAATGAAGGCAAACATCCCTGCCACCATTAAACCGGGCCAGACAGCCGGGCAGGTGACATAGAGAAAAACGGCGATGGGCTTGGCCCCTAAGGTGCGGGCCTGCTCTTCCAGTTCCGGTTGGTAGTTGGCAAAGACGCTGCTCATCACCATAACGACGTAAGGCAGCGTGCTAATGAGGTGAACCAGCGCCACCCCCAGCCAGGTTCCCGCCAGCCCCAGGCGAATAAAAACCAGGTGAATACCCATGACTACCGCCAACCCGGGCACAATGACCGGGGCCAGGATGAAAAATTGGACTATTTTTTTACCTCGAAAGTTGTACAAACCCAGGGCGCGGCCGGCCGGCAGACCTACCACCAGGGAGAACAAGGTCACGATCAGGGCCACCCCGCCACTGGCTAGAGCCGCCTCGGCTGTGCGTGAGACCGGCGACAAAAGGTACAGCCATGCCCGCAAGCTGAACCGGGTGGGGAATAAATCAGGGTAAAACCAGCTAAAACTGAAAGCCCAGATCACCAGGGGGGCCAGGGGCAGCAATATGCCCAGGATAATGGCGGCTTTCACCAGAACGCTTCCGGCCCTATAACCAGCATTGCTTTCAATCGGTTCGGACATAGGTTTCGGCCAACTTCATATATATCAAAATCAATAGGGTGGATAGCAAAGTAATAATCATACAGATCGCCATGGCCTCCCGGCGAAAGCCCAGGTCTACATCCTGGTAATATTCAAAGGCCAGGACCGGCAGCGCCGGGGGGTATTTTTGCCCCAGGAGCAAGGGTACTTCATAGGTGCCAAAAGTGAAGGCAAAAACCAGGATCGACGCACGTAAGAGACCCGGCAGCAACAAAGGTAACAGTACATACCAAAAGCGCTGCCAGCGGTTGGCTCCCAAGGTTTGGGCCTGGGCTTCATAATCCTCGCCCAGTGATTGCAAGACCGCCAATAAGATCACCCCGGTAAAAGGAATTGCTTTCCACAAATATTCGACAATGACGCCGAAGGCATAGCGATCATAGACCAGGCTGGGGAAGTCGGCCGGCGCGGTGGTGAGTCCTAGCAGATAGGTCAGCCGGGCCAGCCAGCCGCTTGGCGTCAGCAGAAAAGCAATGGCAATAGCCCCCACCAGATGGGGAACCGGCACGTTAAGCTGAAAAATAAAGGCGACCACCTTTTGACCCCAGCCACTCCGGCGCAGAGTCAAGGCGCAGATAATTGCTATCACTGCTGAGAGCAAGGTGGTAATAAAACTGATCCAGACGGTCAGCAGCAGTGATTGCCAAAACGTGGGGTCGTGCCAGAGATTGCGGTAAGCCTCAAATGTGACTTCATCCGCCCCAATCACCGGCATATAGCCCAGGCTTTGGGCCAACCCCAGCGCCAGGCCGCCCATAAACAGCCCCACTATTACCGTTAGAACCGGAGCCAAAAGTAAAGGAAGGCGTATGCTTTCGCTAAAGTTTTGATAGGTTGCCTTACTTTTGTAGCACATTCTCCCGCCAACCCTCTTCAATGGCGGTTAACCAGGCGGCCTGAAGTTCCGGCAAACGGTGGGCGGCCAGGGCCTGGTCGGACAATGTGGCCTCCCCCCGCTCCACCGCGACCAGGCGATCTTGATATTCTTGGGGTAATTTTTCCACCCATAGCGGGGCAAATTCGTTGAGGCTTTCAATGCGGTTGAGTTGCCCTTCCGGCGAGGCCAGAAAATTAGCGGTTACAACCGCAGCCGCCAGACGCCCGGCATTATAGGCAATAGCCAGGTAATTCGTATTGGCAATCGTACCGTCGGCCAAAACATAGGTCCGAACGGTCGCCGGGTAAACACCTTCCTTGATGTTAGTCTGGGCATCGCCGGGATGGTAGCCCATAGCCAGGTCAATTTCGCCGTTAGCCAGCAGTTCCACCATATCGGGGCGGCTGTTGGGATAAGTTTGTCCTTTGCGCCAGAGATACGGCTCTAATTCATTTAACAAAGCCCAGCAGTCCGGAAACTTTTGGTCGAACAGGGCCTGATCAAAATCACCCAAAAACTGTTGGTAACCACCGGTAGCGTAGTAGCACATGTGCCGCACCCACACACTGCCGGTAAAATCAGGCGGGGCCGGGTAGGTGAAACGGCCCGGATTGTCTTTGATCCATTGCACCAGGGCTGCCATATCCTGGGGTGGATGGGGGGTTCTGGCGTGATCATAATCAAGAACCACTTGGGCCGCTCCCCAGGGGATTTCATACCCCGCCACCGGATAGCCAAAGTCGTAGGCAATGACCGGTTCGTTCCAGTTGTAATATTGGCCGGATGGAACCTGTTCAGCCCAGGGACCATACAACAGTTTAGCTTCTTGCATCGTGCGGAAGTTTTCCCCGTTGATCCACATCAAATCAACTGTTCCTCCCTTATTTTTGTCCGCTTCTTTTTCCCCCAACACCTGGTTGATAAACTCGGTCGGGCTGGCTACCGGCACCTGCTTAAGCGTAATGTTGTACTTTTGTTTGAGTTGATCGGCCAACCAACCGTTGACCCAGCGGTTAAGGCTTTCCGAGCCGCCCCACATCCACCAATTTACTTCCTGACCATCGGCGGCAGCCACAACTTCGGCCCAGCTTTGCCCGGCCAATTCACCGGGTAAATCTAAGGGCTTGTCGTTAGTTTCCTCATGTTGCGGTTCAACCGCTGGCTCGGATAAGGTGGTAGAGGTTGGGGCTTGGCCGCAAGCGGCCAGGGCCAGGAGCGCTATCAATAATCCGGCCAGAACAAATAACTTTTTGAGATACATTTTCTTAATCCTTCCTGCTGATTATCCACCAATCTGGCTCATCAAGCGGGCTTCCGGATGGATGCCAGCCTTGAGTTGGTGGCCGGCTGGTTTGGCCTGGATAGCCTGTTTGAACAAGGCGACCAGCTCATGGTGGGTGCCGCCATTACGCAGGATATCACGCAAGTTGATTTCCTGATCGGCTAACAGGCACATACGAAGCCGGCCGTCGGCGGTCAGGCGGAGACGGTGGCAATTATCGCAGTAAGGCTGGCTAACCGGGCTGATGAAACCGATCATTCCCTGGGACCCGGCCAGCCGGTAGCGGCGTGTTTCGCCGTCCAGGCAGCCGTTGTTAAGCGGAAAAAGCGGGCCAAGTTCTGCCTCGATCCGATGTTTGATCTCGTCGCTCGAAATATAGTGACCCAACGCCATTTCCGCCGGACCGGCGAAGGGCATCAGCTCGATGAAGCGGACTTGCCAGGGCCGGTCAAGGGTCAGCCGGGCCAATTCGACCGTATCCTCGTCGTTGTAACCTCGCACCATAACCACATTGAGCTTGATCGGCAGCAGACCAGCTTGCTCAGCCGCGGCAATACCGGCCCAAAAGCGTTTCACTACCCCTAAGCGCATCAGGCGAGGTAGCCGCTCCGGATCGAGCGAGTCGACGTGAATATTCACCCGTTTTAGCCCGGCCTCGGCCAACTTATGGGCCATGGCCGGCAGCCGGTAGCCATTGGTTGTCATTACCACTTCTTTTAGGCCGTCAATCTGGCCCAACCGGCGGACAATCTCGGCTATGTCTGCCCTTAAAGTTGGTTCCCCCCCCGTCAGCCGCACTTTTTGGATGCCCACTTCGGCGGCAGCGCGGCCAACTCGTTCGATTTCTGCAGCCGTGAGGAGTTCTGAATCAGGAGCAAAAGTGAGTCCGTCTATAGGCAAGCAGTAAACACAGCGCAAGTTACAATGGTCGGTCAGGGATATCCGCAGATAATCTATTTCTCGTCCGTAATTATCTTTCATTGTCACTATCCTTCATTTTTATTCAGCCTTGTAAATAGGGATCAAACAGAGAACGGACAAAACTCAGGTTGAGATAACTATTGATTTTTTGAAAGGTGTCCTCATTGCGCAGGGCGTGGTCACCGGTTTGATAGGCTACCCAGGCCATAGCCGACCATGAGATGCCGCGCAAACAGTTGAATGGATCGCGTAGTTGCACTCGTTCGGCGATGGTATCGCGCAAATGGGGGTCAGGAATGGCGGCGCGGTAGGCCGTCAGAAAGCTGTGTTTATCTTCAGCCGGCATCCGGTAATCGGTTTTCCATAAAGTGGTGGTCGGTACACAAAAATGAGATAAATCTTGCGACGGGTCTCCCCACAGCGGTTTTTCCCAATCTACCAGGTGCAAGGTTCCGACCAAGCGATTGGCAATAAAATTGCCGGAATTGACCTCGGTATTGATCAGGCAAGGCCACGGGTCGGCCAGAAAATAAGCCTCGCGCCGGCAGGCCGCGGCTGCCCAGGCCAATACCTCTTGCAGATAAACGCGCAGGGTCGGGCTGCCCAAATCCGATTCCAGGTAGATCGGCAGCAGTCGCGCACATTCTTCATACATCTGAGTCAAAGGGTAAGTTTCGACGATGAGGTGATTGGCGTCCGTAGCTACCGGCTGGGTATGGATACGGGCAAACAACCGGGCCGCTGCTTCAAGGTCACGCCGGTAATCCAGCGGCTCACCGGGTAAGTATTCCATTACCAGTACCCCGTAGGTTAATTGTTCCCGGTGGTCGTCCACAAAATAGGGCCGCGGCGTCACCCCGGTCGTTTTCAGGAGATCCAGGGCGCGGTATTCATACATAATCTGGTCGATCCGGTTGATCTGGCTGCCTATATTGACCCGCAAGACCCAGCAGCGGCCTGTCTGCCGGACCAGGTAGTTCATATTGTATTCGCCCTGGGCCAGTGGCATGACCGCCACCGGCTTCGCCGCCTGCCAGCCGGGTACATCCCCTAAATCAGTCTGTTTTAAGTAAATTTCAATTGCAGGTAAAAGCTCTATTAGATTCATATTTGTTAAGGAGTAATCACAAACTTGACGGTACACCACCAAGGATGAAAATCTAGAGTGCAGAATTAATTCTGCACTCTAGAAAGTTATTTTCAGAGTATACCCTCTATCAGGCTAAGGCTAAATCCGGTATATGGTGTGGAAGTTGCCACATAGGAGCTTCTGGCCCGCTTGTATAGTAAGCCTGCCCGGCGCAACTACGGCAGACCGGTTGGCCTTTCACCATTTCCTCTCGGCTGTTCATAATTTCTTCCCCACAAATGGAGCAATTCACCCGCAATCCATGTTGGCTAAGGATTTTTGCCAGAGAAATGGTCAAGGTGACCGGCTGAACAGCAAACAGTTCCTCGACCGGCATAACCTGGTAAGCGTGTAATTGGGCCTGCCAGCGATCGGCCCATTGGGGCAGGTAATGGGCGGCCCGGCTACGGGACTCCCGGCGCGGCACAAGCCGGATCGCTTCCAGGGTTACCACATTTACAAAAGTTGCGGCCATTTTGCCAAAATCCAGAACCCTCATATTTCTTCGGCCCACAGAACAGCCGGTGGCTACGGAGATACCGTCAAGACCGCAGCCGTCGGTTTCGACGAAGGTAAAGAGGCGTTTGTCGGGATCCGGCAGGTCTAGCCCCAAAAGCTCGCCGGCCAACAGGCCCATCCGCACTCCTAAAACCTGGCGGGGGCAGAGACAATGATGCAGCGCCGCCGACTCGGCCAATAACGTTTGTAGATCTTTCATTGGTATACCTCCTGGTTTAATGAGTTTTGATTTAGATTTCTGTGGTTGATTTTTTAGAATTTTCGGTGAAAGCTCGCATCGCTACCAGCTTGAGACCGAATTGTTGAAGCTGTTTGAAACTGTACCCCTGAGCCACCGCTTTTAAGACACCTGCTTCATTTTCCACCAGCGCGCCACACAGATAATGCACCCCGTATTTAAACAGGATAGGGGACAAGGGTGTGGTTGGTCCGAGGACCAGGATTATGGTCGTGGGACGACACAACTTCAATAACCCGGTAAAGGTACGGTTGAGTAAGGTGGTGCCGGTTAGGGCCACTACGTCGGCTTGAGGAATGATCCAACCGGCGGCGCTGGCGGGCAGGTCGCCGGCTTCAGGCTGGAGTTCGAGCACCGAAAGCCGGCCGGCTTGCTGACGCAGCCGGGAGATAAAGGGAAAATGGCCCACCACTACCACGTGTTTGTGCGCTGCATATTGGCTAATAATCTCGGCGGCATTGACCTCGGCCCAATATTCTTCCTGGCGGGGCAGCAGGGCATTAACCGCAGCCATACCAATGGCCGTTTGGGTTGGGTCCGGTGAGTTAACCCACCGGGCCAAAGCCAGAGCCGAGTGGCCCTGGAAGCGGGCTTGGTCTTTGGCCAACTGATCGGCGTTGTAACCATTACGTTCACGCAACCGTGAGGCCAAGCCGCACTGTCGGCCAGACTCGGTTTCGACCACCACGGCGGCAGAATGATCCCCCAGGCAGATATTTTGCACTGAGCCATCCGGTAGGGTAGCCAACAATTCATTTATGATCGTCATTTTGCTCCCAATAAGGTCCAAATAATCCATTTCGTTTAATGGTTAACCTAATAAAAAAGCCAGCCTTGAGGCTGGCGAGGTTGGAGTAACTCTCATGTGTTCTCCTTTCCAATTCAATCCCGGTTGAATGACCGGGATATCGGGAGGCTCTAACGTTTCCGTGTTAAGCCCTGCATCGAGACCAAAAATCGGTCTGATGGCCCTCGCCATTGTTGAGGGGGGCCGGTCAGCCATAGCTCGTTAGCTTTAGGCCGGCCGGTTCGGAGATTATTCAGTTTCGTTGATCCATTTCATCGGCTCTGGCCGGCATTGAGCCAGCTCCGAGCACACCTCACACTCCTGATAAAAACTAAACGGAATATTTTCCCAGCCCATCGGCTTAAAGCCCAGGCTGCCATAAAAGCCAACCACCTGCCCGCGGGCGACCACCCACAGTTCGGAAAATTGGGAGCGCACATGTTCGATTAACAGCCGGCCAATCCCACGACCCTGAGCAGACGGAGCGACAACAACCGGCCTGATATAGGGCTGTTGGCCGGCCATTTCTAGCCGGACGAAGCCTACCACCTGGCCGGCTTCTTCAGCCACCCAGCCTTCTCCAGGCGCAATATCCCCGGCCAGCCCATTCACGGCCAGTAAATGCTGGAGCGCCGGCAAATCTTCGGCGCGGCCTGGCCGGAGCCGGATACCATTATGACCGGCCATAACTATTTCCTGCCGGGCAGCCCGCGCTAAAACGATCCCGCTGCCAGCACAACAACACGTTTCCGCCGGGCGCTTCCCAGGTGTTAGAAAAGGCAAACGCCTGGGCTTCGGCGTGTATAACTTGGCCCACGAAGAAAGTATGGTCGCCTGTGGGGACTTGTCCCACCACCCGGCACTCCAGGCAGCCGAGCGCGCCCTCAATCACCGGCGGGCGTACCGCTTGAGCCGGGCGCAGTTGAAGTTCAGCCAACGCTGCCTTATCATGTGAGATCATAAATTCGGCGGCAAATAAAGCTTGTTCCGAGAATCCGGAATGGCCTTTTGACCTAATCGCTGCAAGCCCTTTATTAAAAGTGGCATTTCAGCTAAGGGTATACCCATAAACATCAGATCATCGCTGATATCCGAGCTGGCTCGGCAGCCGTAACAACCCAACGAAATATTGATTTGGCCGGAGGTATAGGGAATCAGCGTGGTTTCGACGCACTGGGCGTTGTAGCCGCTGGCTTTGAAATCAAAACGCCGCCCGGTATAAAACGAGGCGCTCATACACAGCCACATCACCTGCTCTGGGTTGGCGATAACGGCGACAACATCCGGGGGGTAAACGGCGTCTTTCAGCGGTGCGACCAGGGTGGCCTGTATGGAACGCTCCGGCAGGTGGGGGCGTTCTTTGATCATCTGCCGGGCGGCTTCCATAGAGTCCAATTTTTGGAAATAAATGTACATTTCACCACTAGCCAGTTTGGGCGGGATTTCGGTCAGGCCCAAAATGTGGGTCCCATCGGGACAGGCGTGACACTGCGGCGGCAGCAGCAGCGATTTACCCCGGCGGGCCATCATCATCGATTGGCAGTGGCGCAGCTTGACTCGCGGCATGGGTACATCCGGCAGAGGCGCGCCGGCCGGAATCAACGAGATAGCGACCGGATACCAGCGCAGGCGCAGGGTGTTGTACAAAGTTTGATGCCACTCCCGGTACTGTTGTCGTTCGGCCCGGCTGATCGGGGCGGCGGGCGGGTCATGGCGCTGATTGCGGGTTTCAGCTTCAGCCTGGGTTTCGATGATGCGAATGGCGCCGGTGGGGCATTGGCCCACACAGGTATCGCAGGCCCAGCACTTTTCCGGCCAGGCGGCCTGGGCCATTTTGGGCCTACGCTTTCCATTCAGCGAGACCAGCTCAAACACTTCCACCGGGCAAAAGTTGACGCATAGGCCGCAGCCGGTGCAACGGGTTTGGTCTATTTGAACTTCAGGCATCGATCATCTCCCTGGGGTCGTGTTCGAGATTGGGCGGTGTATTGACCACAATGCCCATCCGGTCGGCCCAGGCTAACAAGCGGCGTGGAGCAATTACTTCCGGCTGAAATTGGCTGACGTAAGCTTGTGAACGGGCCAACGATAAGGCGTGAGCCAGGTCTTGCACGTCATCGATATCGGCGACCGGATCGAGGGCAGCGACCGGGATCCCCCGCTGGGCCGCAATGGTGGTGATGGCATCCAGGGCCGAGACGCCGTTGGAGTTGTAAAATACCCCATCAAAGTCCATGGGTGTTGTTTCTAGCAGACCAACCAATGACACCCCACATGCCTGGCACGGACAATGGACCAGGCCACCCACCGGGTAGGTGGCCTCAAAGTAGGCCAGCCATTGAAAAGCCCGGACAAGGTGCGAAACCGGCATCGCCGGCAAGTCGCCGCCTATAGACACAACCGAATGATACCCCTGCTGCCACAGCTGCTTGAAGCCATTGTCAAAATGCTCATTGAAGTTTTGACCGTGGTCTGAGATATAATGAATGGAGCCAGGCCAGGGCCCGGCGGCTTCAAAGATAGCTTGCAGACGGGGAATTTCTGCTTCTGGCGAGGTGCATACTACAAAATCGTAGGTGTCCGGTTGGCCATGCCCGTTGGCATTTTGGGCCAGTTGGTTGAGTTGCTCCAGGGCGGTAAAACCAATTTCGACCACATCGAGCATGGTGGCCTGGTAGAAATCTGCGGCCTCCTGAGGGGTCAGGATACCGCCGCGGGCTTCGGTCAATCGAGTTTTGGTCAGGCCGGCGGTCGGGGCTTTGGTAAATAACATAAAAGCGTGTTTTTGTCCGCTCATCATGTCGTAAACTCCTTCCGAGGTTTATGAACCTCAGGTAAATCTAATTCAGCTTCTTTGGCCGGATAGACCCGGCATGGCAGCCCATTATAAGTCCATTGACCCAACAGGAGGTCACACCTTTCCGCATCCGCGTTGGTCAGCACATTGGCGTTTGACACCCACACCCCCCCCAATTCCGGTTCGGCGGCGCGGCGCTCCGGGTACCACCAGCCATATTCGACGCCGACTACATTGATGCACATCACTGTTATTTTCAGGCAAAAGCAGGCTTTGCCATAGGGCGACTCGACCCAAACTATATCCCCTTCAGTCAGGCCCAGGGCAGCGGCGGTTTCAACGCTCATTTCGGCCCAGGGGAGAGGATGAAGCCGGCGCAGCCGGTCTACCTGGCGAAAGGCCGAAGCGTAATAGGGCTGTTGCCTGGCCCCGGTAATCAGGGTCAAGGGGTAATCCCTTTGTTGCGCTGCCGGGATTGGAATATGTTCGGGTAAGGGGGCAGCATCGAGTTGGTCTAGTATTTCAGAATATAACTCGATTTTGCCGCTGGGGGTGGCAAAACCTTGATAATGCCCGCTGGCAGGGTCCAGACGCTCATATTTGTGATAACCGGGCGGAGGGCAATATAGGCCGGCTTCGCAAAACTCCGGCCAGGAAAGTCCCAGCGGAGCCAGAGTTGTATCTAAACTTTCGGCAAAGGTTTGCCAGGGCCACTCTTTTTCCTGGCCCAGGCGCACCCCCAGACCCCGCCAAAAGTCGAAATCAACCCGCCGTTCATACAATGGCGCAGTAGCCTGATCGCCGCCGTAAGCGATATTGACCGTCCCGGCATTAGTTTGCAGCACCGGGCGCTCCAGGCCCCCGGCGCTGGGCAAGATATAATCGGCCAGCATGGCCGT
>CAZUNT010000218.1:0-11946 GCA_964622215.1 uncultured Caldilineaceae bacterium | reverse complement strand
GCTTCAGCCCCGCGCCTCGGCTGGCTGAACGTACAAGATGTTAGTGAACACGACATACTTTTCGTTGTTTTCGCCTTTTCGTGGTCCAAATGCTTTTATCGAGCGGCGCGTTGGATCGCCAGTAAGGTAATATCGTCAAACTTGTTGGCCCCGGCAACGTGGGCCTGGAGACCGGCCAGAATACGGTCAAGCAGCTCTGTGGCCGAAGCGGCCGGCGGCTCCACCAGGGATAACAATCTTTGTTTGGTGAATCTTTCGTCGGTGGGGTTGAGGGCGTCAATCACCCCATCGGTAAAAGCCAGCAGGATGTCACCCGGCTCGAGGCGGGCTTCATGGACTTGAAAATCCGCCTCAGCCCAGATGCCCAGCACCGGGCCGGTCGGCTGCAGCCGGGTTTTAATCCCGGCCGGGCCAATAATAAGGGGTGGCTCATTGCCGCCGTTGATGTATAACAGGGAGCCGGTGGCCGGATCCAGCAGGCCCAAAAAGAGCGTCGTGAACTTGGCGGCCTGGCCGTGGGTGCGCACGACGTAACTGTTGGTCAGGCTGACCGTATTTTTCAGGTTAGCCTGTTCATCTGTCCCAGGGTCCGTGGCAGAAAGCTTCAAACCGGTCAGCAAATAATCGGCCGTGGCCCGGATCAAGCTGCGAAAGAGGGTCATAAACAGGGCGGCGCCGACCCCTTTGTCGCACACATCACCGATCATCAGGCCAATCTTTTGCTCCTGGGCCAGGCTGAAGGCATCGTAGAAATCGCCAGCTACCTCGCGAGCCGCCTGGAAGCGGGCGGCAATCTCCCAACCGGGCAACTGCGGCAGCGTATCCGGTAAAAAGCCGGCCTGAATCTGGCGGCCAATTTCCAGTTCGCGCTCCAAGCCCTTGAGATAGATCTGTTCCAAATCGCGCAGTTTCTTTTTCTCCAGGCAGGCATTAATTCTGGCTTTCAATAAGACCGGGTCAAAGCTTTTGGGCAGGTAATCCTCGGCTCCCAACTCGATGCCTTTGACCACGCTGTCTAGCTCTTGCTCGGCCGAAATGACGATGACCGGAATATCGCGCAGGGCGCTATCGGTCTTCATCTGTTCCAAGACCTGATAGCCGTCCAGCTCGGGCATGAGGATGTCCAGCAGCACCAGGTCAAACGGTTGAGCGCGCAGCATCGCCAGGGCCTGGCGGCCGTCTTCGGCCACGTCGGCAGTGTGGCCCAATTTTTTGACGGCCAAAGATAGCTTGAGGCGATTGGTTTTGTAATCGTCTACCACCAGGATATGGCCGGGAACGTTCTCTCTGATCATGGGTATCACCTGCCTTATGAGTAGTATTACCTATTCCACTATAGCAACCAGGTATGAACAAGCTCTCAACAAACTATAAAAAGTCAGGTCGGTGAACGCGGTCATGTCCAGGTGGTAATCGCTGGCCCGGTTAAACTGGAGGGTTTGGGGAGTAATGAGCAAAAAGGGGAGGGTGCATGGTCGTTGGTCAGGGCTTGCCGTAACCTCAGTAAGGCTTGGCTCAAGTTTTGGTGAGCATGAGCCTCTGACCGGTTGGGCCAGAACAGGCCGGCCAGTCTATCCTGGCGGCAGGGGCCGGCCTCTACTGTCGGGTGAGACAGCAGGGTGCGTACCTTGTCGGAGGCAAAAGTAACCGGCGTCCCAGCCAGGGTTGCTTCCAGTGTCCCAAACAGAGACAGGGATAGGTGTAGCATGATATTGCCCTACCCTTCGCGGAAGTCCGGCGTAGTGAAGAGGACTGTCTAACAGCCCTTTTTTATGAAAAATATCACAAGTTAAGGATGGTCAAATTATATCACAAATTGGCCGGTAATTTCAATCTCTTTTCATACTTTGTTGAGATTTTTTCATTGTTTGTCCCAAATTTAGTTTTAACCTTTGACCGCCCCCGAGGACAAACCACTGACCAGGTAACGCTGAAAGACCAGGGCAATCAGAACCGGTGGAATAGCCGCAATAATTCCACCGGCAGCCATCATGCCAAAATCAATGGCGTGCCGGCCGGTAAACTCGGCAATGGCCACCGGGATTGTTTTGGCCTCGGGACTGGAGGTAAAAATCAAGGCAATTAAAAATTCCTCCCATGATAGAAGGAAACAAAAAAGGCTAGTTGCTACCAGGCCGGGCACCGATAAGGGCAAAACAATCCGGATCAAGGACCCCAGGCGAGTACAACCATCAGTCATCGCGGCATCTTCCAATTCGCGAGGAATAGTTTGAAAATAACCGCGCATAATCCATACAGCAAAGGGCATGATCAGGGCTGAGTAAACTAAAATTAAGCCTGATAGCGAATCAGTCAGGCCCAGGTCGCCCATAATGCTGTAAAGCGGCACCAGCAGCATAATCGGCGGCAGGGTGTAGGAGATCAACAACACGTAAAGCAAATTGCCGTGTCCGGCAAACTGCATCCGCGCAAAAGAATAAGCCGCCAGGCTACCGATAACGACACAAATAACGGTAACCGCCGCGGCCACAATTAAACTATTGATCAGGGAACCTCGGAAAACAGCGGCCGAGTCGCTGCCGGTAGCCTGGATGATCTGGATATACCGCTCCCAGGTTGGTTCCTGGGGAATCCAGTGAACCGGCACACTCAGCAATTCATTCTGCGATGAAACACTGGAGATAAACAGCCAGGCCGGTGGAGCCAAAATAACCAGGGCAACCAACACGGCTGCTGCATAGATAAAAACTTGCTCTAAAGTGCTTGTTCGAGTCATGGTGGATTGCCCCCTTAATATTCCGTTTCCCGGTTAATCAGGCGAATGTAAATAAAGGCAAAAATGGCAATAAACACGGTCATTAGATAAGCCAGGGCCGCACCGCGGCCAAAACGCAGGAAGGAAAAAGCCTCCAGGTAGGTATAGTAGGCAATCACCTTGGTGCCATCAGAAGGGCCGCCGGAGGTCATAATATAGATGATATCAAACACTTTAAAAGCATCCATACTGCGAATAACCAGGACAATCGCCAGGGTGGGCCGGAGCAGCGGCAGGGTAATATGCCAGAAACTGTACCAACGGCTAGCCCCATCCACTACCGCCGCTTCGTACAGGTGGCGCGGAATGGTTTGCAGCGCGGCCAGGGTCAGCAAAATAACCAGAGGCGTTACCTTCCACACATCGGCCAGAATCACCATATTGAGCGCGCTGAAGGCATTGCTTAACCAGGCCTGGTACGATTGAATTAAGCCGAGCTGCCACAGCAGGCTGTTCAGGGAACCATAGGTGGGGTTAAGAATCCACTTCCACATGATGGCATCAATGGTAATGGGCAAAGCCCAGGGAATAAGAACAATCGCCCGTAGCAGCCCCCGGCCCTTAAACTGGCGATCCAGCAGCAGGGCTATAGCAATACCAATCACCACCTCTATCGCAATGGAAGCAACCATAAAGTAAAGGGTCCGGCCAACCGAGGCCCAGAAGTAACTGTCTTGAAAGATATTAATATAATTGGCCAGGCCAACAAACGGTTGACCAAGGTCCGGCCGTTTCAGGTCAATGGTATGTAGGCTCATCCAAAAGGCCCGCAGGATAGGTAACAAGATCAGGGCGAAAACAGCAATAAAAGCGGGCATAATTAACGCCCAGGCTAGCCAGCGATCTTGTTGCATGTAACTCCAACGTACACGCTGCCGGGTGTGGGGCGGGGATATTTCTACAACTTTATTTGCCATCAGGGTATCTTACTCACTCCAACAAAAAGTTGCTGTCACTGAGATCTGACTGCAAACAAATTTAAAACCGGGGCCAGGGAGATATTCACCTGGCCCCAAGGATACAATATCAGTCACGCTGACCGGATGATAAATCACAAGGTCGCTTTGATGGTAAAAACACGAGGCTATTCGGTAAAACGCTGTCGGGCTTCAAGCACGGCCTTTTCGGCATCGGTCATGGCCTGTTCCGGTGTTTTACTCCCGGTCAGGGCCGCCTGCACTTCGCGGGCTACAATTTCCGAAGTTTCGGAGTAGAAGGGCACGATAGGCCGGTTGCGCAAGAATTTATACTGTTCTTGAGACACCTCTACAAACTTCTCTTCCTGGGCTATTTTTGGCTGCGCCGCCAGCAGTTCCGGGTCAGAGAATAGTGAAATCCAGATGGGCAGGGCGTTCTGAGCATACCGTTTCTGCACATCCTTGCTGGAGAGATACTGGATATACTGCCAGGCATCTTCCGGATGTTTAGAATCGGCCATTACCGCCAGCCCCATCCCGCCATTGATGGTGGCGCTGGTTTCTTTTTCACCGGGCATTAAGGCCACCCGGGCTTTACCGGCAATCTTGCTTTCTTTGGGGTCATTGGCCAGGTTTAACTGGTAAGCCCAGTTTACTGCGAACAGGGAGGACCCCTGCGAGAAGGTACGGCGCACTTCTTCGTAAGTTGATTCAAGCGAGGCCGGGTTATACAGGCCGTTGTTCATGCCATCAACCATAAATTTTAAGGCGGCTACCCCTTCCGGGCTGTTAAAGGCCGGGGTGTTATCATCGTTAAAAAATTTGCCGCCAAACGCAAACAAGTAGTAAGCGTAGGCAATTGTCAGCCCTTCCTCTTGCTGGAAATACTCAATAAATGGATAGTCAACCAGGCCCTTTTCTTTGGCGGCCAGGGCCATCTTTTGGAGTTCACTCCAGGTTTTGGGCGGGGCCTCAAAGCCGGCCTGTTTCAGCATATCTTCATTATAATAGAGATATAACACGTCGTTTAGCCAGGGCATACCGTACAGCCGGCCCTGGTAAGTGACCGATTCCACCGCGCCCGGCCAGATATCCTTGCGGACGTCCTGGGGAATCCGGTCGGTCACATCCAGAATAAATTGGGCGGCGGCAAACTCGGCCGGCCAGATACAGTCCATCAGCACCACGTCATAAGTTCCGGCTTTAGAGGTGGCGGCGGTAACAATTTTGTCATGCAGGGCCTCATAGGCTACAAAGTCCAATTCAACTTTAATATTGGGATTGGCCTTCTCAAACTCGGCGGTGATATTCTGGATATCACCCTCCTGGTAGCCGGCCTGTTTCATGAACAAAGCCCGCAGGGTCACCGGCTCCGCCGCCGGTGGGGCGGCCTCTTCCTGGGCCGGTGGAGTAGCCTGTGCACTGCTTTCTGCGGGAGTGGCCGCCGGTTCAGGGGTGGCCGCCTGGCCGCAGGCAGCTACCAACAACATGATCACCAGGATCAATAACCAACTATAAACCTTCTTCATTGTTTCCTCCTACTATCTATATTGAAAATATTAAAAGTATTCGGTTATGCAATGTAAAATTTTAAGAGAGCGGGTAACGTCCGTCGGTGTTAGCCGCCTCAATGAGCGCCGCCAAATTTTCCGGCGGAGTATCACGCGGTACCTCACAGCCAGGGCTGACGATAAACCCCCCGCCCTGACCTCCCTCGGTCAGGCAGCGCCGGACTGCCTGACGCACTGTATCGGGATTGCCCTGGAGTAAGACCCGGGTTGGATCGAAGTTGCCCTTAAGACACATCTTGTGACCCAATACCCGCCTGGCCTCGCCTAAATCCACCGGGGCATCCAGGTTAATAATATCAGCCTCCAGTTGGGCCAACAGAGGCAGCAGGGCTTTAGTGTTACCACAGGCGTGATATTTCACCCTGGCCCCGGCCTTTTTTAGGCCGCTTATTAATTCGGCCAGGTAAGGGAAGTTAAAGACCTCATAGTGGTAGGGAGAAATCAGCGAAGCGACGGCATCACCCACGCCGATAAACCGCGCCCCGGCTTCAATCTGGGCCAGGCCAAAAGCCAGCTCCAGCTCCAGGCTGAAGCGCATCAGGTCATGCACCAAAGCCGGGTCCTGGTAAAGGTCAATCATAAAATAATTGATATTCCGCAGCATGGCTGATTCTTGAAATGGCGCTTCTACCCAGGCGTAAACCACTTCGTCTGGACCGAGTTCTTGTTGCAAAATCCGCAGCGCCTTGATCTGCTCGTGCAGCCGGTTAGGCCCTAGTGGGTCGGGCAGCCGCAGCCGCTTGAGATCATCCCGGCTTTGGATAAACGGTTTTTCCCCGGCCCCCGGCACCTCGTCCTCTGGCCAGAAAACCGGTGCACCCACCGCCTCCAACTCGCGTACCGCGTCGGAGGTAACGTTAACACTGTCGTAGCCAAAACGCCGGATACACTGAAACTGCGCCTGGGCCATGACTTCACCATAGCGGCAGTAATCGCTGTACCGTATACCGGCTTGCCGGGCGGCAAAGGTCATAATCAGGGGGCTAACAGGCGCCCGGTCAGGCTCACGTAACTGACAAACCGCCAGGTAACGTTCATACGAGGTCATAACGCTTCGTATCCCGTAGGCGGTACCCATAGGTTAGTGCATCTCCGTAACACAAACCCCAATCCCCGGCCGGTAGAAGTTAAACTGCACCTGGGGATGATCAGCCAATAGCGACATGGGTACAGCCGTATCCACTATTCTCTTAGAGATCATCAGAGTGGTCAGACGTATGCCAAAGGGGTTATCATGGTTGCCGGCATGCCAGATTGAGACCTTTTCGGCCTGCCAGGTTTCAACAGGGCCAACACTCACGGCCTGGGACGGCACATTTTGCACCACGCCACCACCCGAAGTACGGGCATTCTGGATCAGGGTGATTGGATGCAAGTCGACCACGCGGGTAGTCAGCCGGCGGTATACCTCTGGAGGGGGCGGGTTATCCACGTAAATCCCTTCACGTTTAGGTGGGTCATTAAATGCCCAATGTTTAACCTCGCCTTGACCTCCCTGCATCACGACGCAGCGAGCCTGGCTCCAGCTTTGGATATAGGCAGCCGGATCGGCCTGGGGAAAGTGAATATTTTCCGGCGGCATGCGTAGCTCCGGCCGGATCCGATTAAAACAGAGTTCCAGGTCGGCCAGGGCAAACCCCAGGGGAAAGTCCAGGCCAACTTCTTTTCCATCCACCACCCATTCGTCCATCCCCCAGAAGTGAGCGTAGCGCAGGTCTAACTCTAATTCGTTAACCAGGCGGGCTACCAGGGGCAGTTGCTCGGTGGGGCCAATGGGGCCACAGATGCCGGCCGGTTGAGCCGCACTGGCCTGACGCCAGGCGGTAATATATTCCAATGCTTCGGCCAGGTAAAAGTCTTCTAACGTGTCGTAAAATTTTACAGTAAACCCGGGCCGGCTCAAGCCTAATAAATCTTCGGCGTTTAAGCGGGCCGCATCATCCAGAATTTCCCGGTTTAAGGTGGTGTAGTCCCACCAACCGGGTGCGACTTTACTGAGTGGTCTCATAGATCCTCCTTCATTACATAGATAACAACTGGGCTTATTTCATTGACTGCCACTAGGCATGGCGCTGCACCACTAACCAATCACTGGTTTGGCTCAGGACAATCGCCACCGCCCCCAGGATTGGCGCATCCATACCCAGGTTGGATTGGACAATATCGGGTATCACCGGGATGACCCCGGCCAACCGGCGGCGGATTGGCTCAATAAACAGGTCGGAAAAATTGGCCAGATCACCGCTGACAATAATCCGTTCCGGGTCAAGAATACAGATCAGGTTAGCCACGGTAATACTCAGGTAATCAATGGTTTCCTGTAGTACCGCCCCGGCGACCGGATCACCCTGGCGAGCGGCGTCCAGGATGGCCTGCACGGTTAAATCCTCCGGCTCGGCGGCTAATAAATCGGCCAAAATCGAGCTTTCTCCATTGGCCAGGTGCTGGCGAGTGCGGGCAACAATCCCGTTGCTGCCCGCCAGGCTCTCCAAGCAACCGTAATAGTCATAGGCTTGATTCAAGCAATGTTCATTGGGAATGATATAACCCACTTCGCCGGCCGCGTCGTGAGCGCCCCGTTGCAGCCGGCCATCCAAAATGATGCCCGCCCCGATGCCGGCCCCTAAAGAAAGACAAACTAGATTACGCATGCCCTGACCGGCGCCGCGCCAGCTTTCACCCAGGGCAATCAGGTTGACTTCATTTTCAACAAAAACCGGTACATTCAGGCTTGCTTCCAGGCGACGTTTTAAGGGCATATTACGCCAGCCCAGGGTTGGCGCCCAGGTGACGATACCTTCTTTGAACAGGGTCACAGATGGCGCACCAATCCCAACCCCCCGAATCGGGATACCCAGCTGGTCGGCGCCCCGGCTCAAAGTCTGGATAACCTGGGTCAACTGCTGTACCCCGGCCTCACCGGGCACCGAGGGCAGGCTATACTGTTCCAGGATCACACCATCTAAATCGACTAAGGCCCCCACCATGTTCTGGTGAACATACACCCCAATAATCAGGCTGGACTGTTGGTTTAGTTCTAACAAAATGGGGCGCCGGCCCTTATAAGAGTTGCCGTGATTACCTTCAATAATCAAGCCAGCTTCGATGAGAGGAGTAACAATACGGGAAACGGTCGGTGGGCTTAAATGTAATAAGCGGGCTAACTCAGACCGGGCAATAGGTCCTTTATCCCGAATCAGTTCCAGGATAGCCGATTCGTTAACTTTACGTAATAGGGTAGCATCACCGGTATGCTTTAAGGCTTCTTTGCCCACACGATCTCCTGAGTTAACTATGGGGTCAGATTTGTTTAGTTCAAATGAGGGGTCATACTGGCAGGAGCAAAAGTTACCAACACCTACTTACTTTCAGTAAGTAATAATATATTATTACAAACTTATGCCCTTGTCAAGATTCTCCTCTTTTATGGCAGGGCATGTTCAAAGTCGCTTGACAACCTTCCCGGAAGCTCCACATAGCCTTTATGATAAGCCGGTTTTGGCGTTGCCGGCCCACCTTGCCCCTTAATCAGCACGTAGCTTCCGGGAAGGTAGGACTTTGAACATGCCGTGTCCAAACCGTTGACTCCCAATTCAAACCCGTGATATAATAGGCCCAATTGAAAAGGTGGTCAGCGTCAGTATTGGCGCATCTGTGTAACCACTGCTATAGATATGCGCTGAATAGGGGGCGGCTACTCCGGCGATAGGCCGGGGAGCCGCTTTTGTTTATTTATCGCCCTCGTAATAGAACTTGAAAGAGCTATAAAGCTAAACGCCAAGCCAGGGCGCGAAATCTTTGGAGGGGACTCTGTGTCAGTACCAATTATCCAGGCCGATTATGAACAGTTGGATAGGGTTGTCAGGTGTTTCGAAGCTCAAGCAGATTTAAACCAGCAACTATATCAACGTTTATGCCGCGGTGTGGCAGCGTTGCAAGATGGCGATTGGGTTGGCGCGGCGGCAAATACGTTTTACACCGAGATGAACGCCGAGGTGCTGCCTGCGATGAAGCGTTTGATCGAAGCGATGGAGCAGGCCACTGTTGTAACCTGTGAAATCAGCGCCATCATACAGACCGCTGAGGCTGAGGCTGCCGCTCCCTTCAAGAATGGATCTGGCGAGGGGTTGGTCGTGGGGGAACGGATGCCCGATAACAAGATTTCAAGTTCACCGCCGCCGCCGCGAATATACATCATCAACGGAATCAATAGCCAGGGCAATGTTCCGGGGGCTTTCGATCTGAATGGAAATATGATTAGGGGTGATGATGACTCTGTTGCTGTGGAGCGGCTCCTGGAAAAGTACGGTTACGATCCTGACCAGGTCACTTCTACCAGCGCTATTTTTATAGCCCCTAAGGGAACAAATTTAACCGGCACGGCCCTCACCGGGACACATTTTGGGGGCTTGCTTTCGCCTATTGACTGGTTGATGGGAGCAGCGGCCTCGACTGTGAACACAGTAACCGATGCCGGCGCAGATTTCATCAACCAGGCCAGCGGGGCTGCTGTTGGCTCCATTTACGGCTCGGTGGAGGTATTGGCCGAATATATCAGCGGCGAGCACGGCAAATATACAGAGCGGATTTATAATGAAATTGCCGCAGATTTACGGGACAATCCCCTGGCTCCGGGGCAGACGGTCATGCTGATGGGGCATAGCGGAGGAGGGGCGGTGACGGCTAACCTTGCGGGCATGTTGGAACGGAACCTGGGGGTGGACGTATCCGGGATGGTCACGATGGGATCGCCCGTCTCCAACTACGATGAAGCGGGCCATTATGTTGAACTTATTGCGGATGTTAGCCATGCCCAAGATAGAATTGGAGCACCCACCGGCACGGGTGTTATCCGCTCTGAAGAGTCACGGGTAGGTGTTCCGGCGGCCCTACTGTCTAGCCCGTCACTCATCATACCAACCTTCGTCAGCGTCGAAGCGATGGGCCGAAATGTGGGAGCTAACCCGAATGTCGCTACGGTTGTTCTTGACCGCCCGGTGGGCGGTGTGCTGGAGGCGCACGGCTCCTACATGCACGATCCTAACGTCAGTGTGGATATGCTGCATCAATTGAACCGTCTTTTTCCCAATATGAACCTGCGATTACCTGAGCCGAGCCTTTAAAATGATGATTCGTTCCGATCTGAAATTTTTCCAGGGGGTGATTTTGATGATACTCTTTTTGTTTTCTTGTAGTTTCGGGAGTAAATATCCGGAAGCAGTTCTGCAAGGGGTGGAGGATCGAGCCATTCGCACCCTGCGCACCGACCCGCTTGACCGCTTTGTGGCGGGGGCAGCAGGTCAGAAGCTAGAGTTGAGAGTGGTTGAAGTGACCCTCAACAACCGCAGCAAAGAGCGCCGGGCGTTTCTCACCTTTAAAGACAACCGGCATGAATACCTGGGCCGGCTGGAAAAACTGGACCCGGATAGCCCGCTCGAATTTACTCTGTTCGAGATTAAGGGCAGCCGATTTGTGGCCGTCTGGGTGGATGAGACTGCGGCCAAAAACCCTTCGTTTGTAACCCTCGGGCGTCCCCAGCAGTTGCCAGGGGATGACAGTATGAGTGTTTTAAATACAGGAGAGGCAGTTAACCGGGTCGCCCTCCTTTACCTTCCTGAAAATGAGACCCAGCTATGGCATGAAATAACTACCATACGGGTCACTGGCCGTGGGGTTACGGGATACGCCTGGGAAAAGGACTTTGAGCCGCCTTTAGCGATTGCTCCATATTTTATTGAGGTGAATTTACCATGATGAATAGCTCCTCCTCTCACTCTGAAGGCGAAAATGCCTCACTCCCCCCGACTGAATTTTCGGTGGTTCTTTCCCGTGAAGAAGTCCTGGCGATTTTGCACCTGATTGGCCTTGCGACAATCCCCGGCCTGGGGGAAGAACCACTCCCAAACCTTTCCCCTGAACAGCAAGCGATAAGCCTGATTGTGGCTGAACGGGCTTTACGGGCGCGCGGCCTGGCAGCCATTAATGCAGAGGGCCGCTTGCTGGTACAAACGACTGTTTTGGAGACGCTCGGCGTCTGCGCGTTTGCTACCCGCTCGGTGTATGTGACTCAAATGGTGGCTCCATCTGGCGGAGCTGCCCAACTCATTGGACATCGACGGGCTGAGGCGTGGGTAGTTCATACTCGCCCGGAACTGGTTTTGCATGCGTTCCAACGAACGGATAGTTGGCCTAAGGTGATGGAACAAATCATTACCTTCTGCGGGTGGCCGGGCCAATCGGCCGGCGCTGAGTTTAGGTTAACCGTCGCTAATTCCACCCTAAAAACGATACGAGAGTTGGCTGCCCAGGGTCAAGTTGATCGAGCCAATGCTTTGCTGTTGGCAGCCCGTCAGGATGCAGAGGCTGCTAAAAAGTTGGTTGATTTGTTATCTCAACCGCATTTTGTAACAGTGGTGCAATGGATTACGCCTGAGTCGAGCGATGCTATTGCGGTCCAGTCCATCACTATCCTGCATCATGACCAGGTTCTACTTGTGGCCGTTGAGCCTGCTGGGACTGAAGAACAGGATGACAAGTCTACCGTGATTCAAACCACCTCGATTGAACGGTTAGAACAGATGCTTACCGAATTGGCCCTGGGACGCCGGCTTGCAGGAGTTGACAAATAATGATAGGGTTTAACAGCAAAAAACAAGGTTTAGAGATTTGTATAGTAGAGTTA
>CAZUNT010000217.1:0-11954 GCA_964622215.1 uncultured Caldilineaceae bacterium | reverse complement strand
ACCTTACAGCGGCAGGTCAGCCCGCAGGCTCAAGGACACTTTTACCTGGTCCATGTTCGCCCTACCAAGGCCAAAAGTTTTGAAGAGCAGCGAGTTATCGTCCTGGTTGTGGACGAAAATGGCTTCCCTATGCCCAATGTACGGGTGGCTTTTTCCTACAGCACGGCTGACCAATATGTATTGACCCCTGATTTCCTGTGGAATCCTCCCCCGCCCGCCCGCGCTTTTATCGTCCCGACCGCGGGCAGCGGGCAGATTGACCAGATTCAGGGTGGCGGCGTTAAAGAGGGCCAGCCCGGCGGCGTTACGGTTTACCTTTTTGAGCCGGAATATTCCAGTGATGTGGTTACCGGGATGGGCATGCTGGCCGACCACACCGGCATCCACCTGACCTACCAACTCCGCCGCAATGGCGTCGTACCTTTGATGGATCGATTAGAGAGCCTCGAAGCCAGAGTAGCCGCGCTTGAGGCGAAGGGGTAAGTTCTCCTCGAAACTTTTTATCGCTTATTTTTAGCCGGGATGAGGGGATTTGGGGAAATTTTTTATACATTAGTGAACAATATGAGGCTGATCAAATACCGTCCCAACCCTTACTAGAGTTGGGACGGTCACTTTTTGGCTGTAGGAATTTAGTGACATTTATTACTACCCCCCCTGGCTCTTTTCTGTTATTCTAAAGCAACAACCGAATAGATATATCGGTTTGTGATCCCCTAATTTTGACCAAAGACGAGGTAAGCTTATGGAGTCGATGATTGGACAAACCCTGGGACAGTACCAACTGGTCGAGCAAATTGGTAAAGGCGGTATGGCTACAGTCTACAAAGCCTTTCAGCCGGGGCTCAATCGTTATGTGGCCGTTAAAGTCCTGCCGGCCTACTACGCCCACGAACCCGGTTTTGCCGAGCGTTTTACCCGCGAAGCGCAGGCTATTGCTCAACTCGACCATCCCCATATTCTGCCCGTTTTTGACTTCGGCAAGCAAGGCGACATCAGCTACATCGTGATGAAATACGTGGCGGCCGGCAGCTTGCGAGACGCTCTGGGGCAGCCATTGGCGCCTGTTCAGGCAGTTGAGATCATCGAACAAATTGCCGGCGCCTTGGATGCGGCGCACGAGCGCGGAATTCTTCACCGCGATGTCAAACCGGGCAATGTTCTCATCGACGAACGAGGTTGGACGTATTTAAGCGACTTTGGCCTGGCCAAAATGGTGGAAGGATCGATGCATTTGACCGGCACCGGCGTTGGTGTGGGCACGCCCGCTTACATGAGTCCGGAGCAAGGCCAGGGTTTGCCCGTCGACGCCCGCACCGATGTTTATGCCCTGGGCGTCATCCTGTTTGAAATGCTGACCGACCACGTGCCTTATGAGGCTGAAACGCCGATGGCCGTTGTCATCAAGCATATTACGGCGCCTATTCCTATGCCCCGCCAGATCAATCCCAACATCCCTGAGCCGGTGGAACGGGTGTTGCTCAAGGCGATGGCTAAAGATCGAGAGACTCGTTTTGCCAGCGCTGGACTTATGGCGGCTGCTCTGCGCCGGGCCGTACAGGGCCTTGATCCCCACATTGCCGCTGCGCCAATTCCCACCGAACTTGACGCCACCGTTCTCCGCCGGCCTGCACCATATCCCTCAGACACGCTAGCAGAGTCGTCGCCGGTCCGGCCGCGTTCGACCCTGCCCCCGCCTCCGGTTAAACCGAAACAGATACCCTGGCTGCTTATTGCCGGTGGAGTTGGTCTGTTGGCCCTGGGTGGAGTTGGTCTGTTGGCCGGACTGCTTTACTTCAGCAGTCGTAATCCGGTCAGCCTTACCCCAACTATGGGAAAGGTGGTGGTAGTGGTTAGTACCCCAACCCCGGCGCTGCTAACGCCTGTGCCGGTTGAGTTTACTCCCACCGGCAGCCCCACACCCGCGCCCACCGTTACTCTCGCGGTTGAACTGAGTAGTGAGGGGGATAAACTGGCTCCGCTCGAATCGGTTTCTCCAACAGCTACGCCTTCGCCCGAAGCTACTGTCACCCCTATGCCCGAAGCCACTACTACCCCTACGCCTATACCAACCTTAACGCCGACACCGGCCTTGGTCCTACCGGCAGTTGCCCCTATTGCTCAGGAGGTTAGCCAGGTAGTTGATGATTTTGAAGGAGCACCTAACCTCAACGACTTTGTGATTAATCGGAATGCCGGTAATGAGGGCAAAGTTAGCCTGGGCGGCTCACCTCACCTCAAGCAAGGACAACAGGCCTTAGTTTTTGAGTTCGACATCCGCAATGATAAGCCCAATCATTATATTGGGTTTGACCGGGAATTTGCGGCGCAAGATTGGTCGGGTTATACCTCGTTATGCGTGTGGGTGGAAGGCGACGGATCAAATCGAACTTTAGTCGTGCAGTTCGGTGAGTCGAAGTACAAGTTTTGGAAAAGTGTCACTTCGTTGGCTAGGGTGAATGTTGGCGATATCTGTGTTGCGCTGCAAGGGGAGCATCAAATTGATTTGCGAGCTATCGGTTACTACGGCATTTATGTTGAAGGGCCGCCGCCAGGTCAGGGTGTCATCTATCTTGATGATGTCCGTATTGCCAAACCACCTGACTCTACCCCTACCCCCTCCCTGGTGTTGTGTTCCGCCGAAGCCCAGGGTATGTTTCGCAACCTCTGGCTTAAACACAAAGACCGGCTGGGCTGCCCCAATCGCCCGGATCCGGTGGGCGGCTTCTATGCCGAGCAGCCCTTCCAAAATGGACATATGTTCTGGTCTAAATTGGGCCAACTCTACCTGGTTACCATCGGGGCCGAGCAGGGCGCATGGCGGCTGTTTCCTGAGAATGACTCCACCTGGAAGGAAGGGATGCCGCCCAAAAGTTGCGAGGTCAATGTTCCGCCCGGCCTGATTCAGCCTATTCGTGGTTTTGGCGGCCTGTGGTGTACCTATGGGGATATGCGAGATCGGATTGGCTATGGCCTGGCCGACGAGCGCGGTTTTGAGGATGGGATTGATTTTATCCAGGGTTTTGACGGCGGGGTTATCTTCCGTGATAGTGACGGCCAAAGTCGAGGTTTGGCCTATGTACTGTTTAAGGATGATATGACCTTTATAAGGGAGGCGTACTGAAAAGTTTAGGGTGATATTCTCTCCGCTGATTGTCATCTGGGCTGGATTGCGTTATAATTTCCCCACTATTCCAGCCAGAGGAAAATCACCATGGAAATTCAATTTTGGGGGGCAGGCCAGACGGTTACCGGGTCGATGCACCTGCTTAAGGTCAATGGCCATAACATTCTGCTAGATTGCGGCTTATATCAGGGGCCACGTAAAGAGGCATTTGAGCGAAACAGAAATTTTCCCTTTGCTCCTGGCGAGATTGATGCTTTGATTGTCTCCCATGCCCACATCGATCATATTGGCAATATCCCAACCCTGGTAAAGCAGGGTTATCGTGGTCCCATCTGGGCTACCTCGGCGACCCGGGACCTGGCGGCAATTATGCTGCGAGACTCGGCTCATATCCAGGAAAGTGATGTCGAGTATGTTAACAAACGCCGGGCCAGGCAGGGTAAAGTCCTCTTTGAGCCGCTCTATACCCAGGCGGATGCCCTGGAAGCACTGAGCCTGTTCCAGTCTATCGAGTATAACCGGCCTTTCAGCCCGATACCTGGCGTGGAAGTGTACTACCGGGATGCCGGCCATGTGCTGGGTTCGGCTTCGGTCACACTGGATATAGACGATCAGGGGCAACGCAAGCGGCTGGTTTTCAGCGGCGATATTGGCCGCAAAAACCTGCCCATCTTGCGGGATCCACAGCCGGTTGACAAGCCCGATTACCTTATTATGGAAAGCACCTATGGCGGGCGGACCCACGAGCCGCCGGAGGAGGCAGAAGCTAAACTCAGGCAAGTGGTGCTCTCCGCCCATGCCCAAAATGGTAAAGTTATTATTCCTGCCTTTGCCGTTGGCCGCACCCAGGAGCTGGTCTATGCCCTCCACCAACTTACCAGGAAGGCGGCGATCCCCCCGATCCACATCTACGTCGATAGTCCCCTGGCCGTCAACGCCACCGAAGTTTTTCGCCTGCATCCAGAGGTTTACGACCAGGAAACGGCGGACTTTATGGCTGAAATCAAAAGCCGCAATCCTTTTGGTTTTGCCGGTGTTTCCTATGTGCGAGATGTGGAAGAGTCAAAAGCCCTGAATGAGCTGGTGGATAAACCGGTGATTATTATCAGCGCCTCCGGCATGTGTGAATCGGGCCGGGTGCTGCATCACCTTAAGCACAGTATTAGCCACCCGCGTAATACGATTTTGTTTGTCGGCTATCAAGCCGAAAACACGTTGGGACGCAAAATTTTGGAAGGCCGGCCGGTTGTGCCCATTTTTGGCGAAGAGTATCCGGTGCGGGCCTCGATTGTCAAAATCAATGGCTACTCCGCCCACGCCGATCAGCCCGCTTTACTCAATTGGTTAAAAATGGCCCAGGATCGGGGCAACCTGCGTAAGCTCTTCCTGGTTCATGGAGAGCTGGAAGGATCGACTATTCTGGCCGAGGCTGCCCGCCGGCAGGGGGTGGCTGAAGTCTACATACCAGAGCGGGGACAGGCGTTTGAGTTGTAGGATAAATATTTATGGCCGTACGACAGATTGTTGAATATTCTAAAAACGAAGCAGCGTTGCGTAAAAAAAGCGAGCCGGTTAGGGCGGTTAATCGACATATCAAAAATCTTATCAAGGACCTCAAGGACACCTTAGTCGCGCGGTCCGAGGGAATTGGCCTGGCTGCGCCGCAGATCAATGTCCATAGCCGGGTGATGGTGGTACGTTTGAAGGGCAATCGTAATGGCGATCAAGAACCTGAGCCGCCTATTGCTTTGGTTAACCCCAAAATCATCGAGGCCAGGCAGCCTGAAAAAGATTTTGATGGCTGCCTCAGCTTTCCCGGCCTCTACGCCGAAACGGTACGCCCTCATTATCTAAAGGTTGAGGGCCTGGATGAGTGGGGCAAACCTTTTGTTCGTGTCTTTGAGGGGTTTGATGCCGTCCTGGTGCATCACGAAATTGACCACCTGGATGGTATTCTCTTTATTGACCGGGTGACCAACATCAATGATCTCTACCGGGTGCGCGAAGACGAAAACGGCGAACTGGTCCGGGTGCCGGTGACTGAGGAAGTAAGTTGACCGCCAACCGAAGAGTAGCACAACTACTTCTTGTCCGGCAGCTCTGGCTCCCGCCAGTTTCGGATCTCATTCCTGCGCGGATCCGCCTTCAACGCCTCCACCACCGGCAATACCCCTCCCTCTCGATCCTTATACCATGCCGCCTGCTCAAACCGTTCGTCGGGATGTTCGGCGGCATTGTTCGCCATAAGCCAGGGAGTGTGGGCAAAGAAATAGGGCGGCGCGTCATCGAGTATGGTGTGATAGGCTGCCAGTGTCAGCCTGGTTAAATCCCCCGGACGCACCGGCGGGTAGCGCGGGTCTTCCGCCGCGCCGATGATGGCCCCGCCCTCGGTGCTGATGACCGGCAGGTAGTAACCCAAGCGCCGGTAAAATATAGCCGCATAAGCCTCAAATTTACGGAAAGCGTTCGAGTCCTCATCTATCGTGTTGCCGACCCAAAAGCCACCCTGCTCGCGGGGCAGCTTGGCAATACGGCGGGCCTGATTGATCGCCTCAACCTGCTCCGGGGTCAGCCCATGTGCGGCGATTTCGGCCTCAGTGAGAGGTACGTCGTCGACGTTGGCCGGGTCGGTGGGGTAATCCAGAGGGTGGTTGAGGAAGTAGTTGTGCAGGGCCAGCCACGAACCGGGCAGCAAATTGGCCTGCCCCCTGGCCTGTACCCCGGCTATAAATTCGCGTAGAAATATCATGTCATCCACCGTGCCGCCACCGGCCAGCGGCGGCAGGCTGGGATGTCCCCCGGCGGCTTGAACTTCCTGCGCCGCCCAAATCCAGCGGTCTACCATTCGTTCGACCTTGATAGGTTCGCCGTCGCGCCAGCCCCCGGCGGAACCGGCCACATTTGGCTCGTTGTAGAGTTCAAAATAATGGACGCCTAAGGCCACCGCCTGGGGAACAAGCTCCGGCAAATGCTGGTAGGGATCGTTAAACGGCTGGTAGACCCGCATAATCGGTTCGATGCCGCTGGCAACTAATTGCTCGACCAGGTAGGGGTCGGTCACTGTGGGGGCGTCATCTTGCAAGAATTTGAACCACTTGATATTCATGGCCCGCAGTTCTGGCACAAAATAATCCACCACCTCTTGGGGTAATGGCTGGTTGGTAGGCGATCCGTGTAAACCTCGTCCATTATCCGCCGGGGGTCGGGGATAGACCGCCAGGGGATTTTGTTCCAGGCGCGGTGACAGCCCGGTCTCGAGACATTTTTCGACCTCCAGGTAAGCCTTAACCATATCCCGGTAGTTTGCCTCGGGTTCAACCTCCGGTCCAAAACAAAACCGGCGCGCCTCGTTTAGCCGGGGACGGTTCTTCAGAGTATCAACTACCGGCTCCTGGCTTCCGGCTTGGTCGTGATACCAGGCATTATTCTCCCAGACCGGTTCGTTGTAATCCAACGCGCCCTGGGCCAGCAGCCAGGTCATGGTGGCAAAATAGTAGTCGGGCGCGTCGTCCAGCATGTAATCGGCTGACCAGAGGGTCCATTCCGCTACCGTCTGCCCATCTGCTTTGGGATAACGCGGGTCTTCGCCGGAACCTTTGGTAGCCCCTCCCTCGGTGGAAATCATGGGGATGTCAAAGCCGAACAGGTCATAAAATTGGTCACGGTAGGCGATGAAGTGGAAAAAGCCGGTGCTGTCGTCGTAGGCGTTGAAGCCCATCAACTCGCCGTTGGTAAACTTCTGGTTGATTTCCTCCATCTTCTCTAAACTGAGGCCAAAGCGAACGGCATCCTCCTCGTTAAGCAGTCGTTTGCGCAAGATGCCGCCTACGGCCCGGTTGAGATTGATTTCGGCTACCTCCGGCGGAGTGAGATGGTAACGGGTAATCTCTGCCTCGGTCAGCAGTCGGCCGGTTTGGTTGACTTCATCGTAAGGGTAGGCCGGCGGGTGGTTGATGGTGTAATTGTGGATCGAGGCCCAGGAAAAATAGAGAGCCTCCTCATCGCCGTGGGCGCGGAGGGCCTCGAAGAAACGATAGAAAAAGGAGTCGCGCCAGTCTGGCCGTTTTTGGTCGGGAGCAAAGAAGGAAGGCAGGCCGGGATAGCCGCCGGCCAGGTAAATGGTGCGAGCGGCCTCGGCCCAGGTTTGGGCCAGGGCCTCCGGCTGGGGTTGGCCGCCGTCTTCACACCAGCCGCCAGCCTCACCGGGCTGGTTGGGTTCGTTATAAGTCTCGTAGTAGTAGACCCCTTTGGCCGTGTAATGGCGCACCAGGGCGTCGAGTTCGTCGGGATCATAAGGTGTGTTACACTGCTGGTAAATGCGGAGGATGGGCATAATATCCCGGCTAACCAGGTCGTCAATGGTACGGTCGTAATCATAGTTGTCGGTCCCGTCTACCAGCAGCTTAACCCACTTAATGTTCATCCGGGCCAATTCTGAGACAAAATAAGTGGTGGCCTCGTCGGATTGGGCATATAGGTGAGTACTCCAATGCACGCCCAGGCCGTTGTCATTTCTGGGCCGGGGAAAGGTGCTGAGGGGAAGCGGTGAGGCGGGGAACAATGAGACGAGAGTGGGGGAGGTGAGGGGAGGCGGCGGGGAGGCGGGAGTGGGGGAGGCGAGGGAGGGAACGGGTGAAGGCGTTGGAGTAAGTGTGGCGCTAACAGGTAAGGGAGTCCCGGTGGGAACGGAAGTTGCTGTTACCGGCGTTATCGGGGCAGGGGAGGTTGGCTGGCAGGCGGTAAAGATGAGCAGAAGCGAAAATAGTATAAACGTTTTTAGTTTCATACAAGTTGACGATAGTTAACATAGATCGAGCATAAAGTCAAATTCGAGGGGGCTGTCCAGATTTTAGGAGACCCTAAAGGTTTTCAAAACCTTTAGGGTCTGTTATCACAAATTCGAGGGCCAATTGTCATCACAATGTTAGTTCCCATGTCTCCCCGATCAAATCGTGACCGAAACTGTGGTGTGGTTCTTCATGAACCAAGTTAAAACCGGTTTTCTCATAAATATGCCGGGCAGCCAGCAGTATACTATTTGTCCAAAGCGTAATCTTAGCGTAGTCCGCTTGTCGAGCGAATCGGATACATTCATCCACCAACCGGGCGCCAATACCCAGCCCCCGGGCCTTTGGTTCGACCAGCAGCAGGCGCAGCTTCGCGACCGTGTCCGACTGTTTGACCAGAAAAACCGAGCCGACATTTTCGCCATCTTTTTCGGCAATCCAGCAGCGTTCCCGTTTGGGATCGAAGTGCTGGATGAACTCCGCGACGATGCTGGCGACCAACGCCTCAAACTGTTCATCCCAATTATATTCTTTAGCGTATAGCACACCGTGCCGGTAAACAACCCAACCCATGTCGCCGGGTTGGTGGAGACGGAGGATGTAGGGAACCCTGTGCTCAGGTTGGACACTGAGTAATTCTTCTATGGTGCGCATCGCTTCAATTAAGCGGGTTTGATTATCCGGAGATAGCTCGTTCAGCATCGCCTCGATTTCATTATGCGAGCGGGCATTGAGCGTAGCAAAGGCTTCTTGTCCTGACTCTGTTAAGTTAAGTATAAATTGACGCCCATCAGTTTTAGAGGGCTGTTTGTCGATCAAACGGCGTCTTTGGAAATCGCGTAAGATGCGGCTGAGATAGCCCGCATCTAACCCCAGCTCATTACCGAGTTCCGTTGCCGTCACTTTTTCGTGGTGGGCCAGTTCATAGATCACCCGTGCTTCGGTCAGGGAAAACGGACTTTTCAACAATCCCTCGTGTAAGACGCCGATTCGTTTGGTGTAGAACCGGTTAAAGCGGCGTATGCTTTCTACATGTTGATAGATATCATTTTCAGCCATTGCTGATCTCCTAAAAAATAGTAAACAGTAGTTAGTAGACAGTAGTCAGAAGATATTTTCATTATTGTTCATGAACACTCCTCAGAGATACAGTTCTGATGTATACCTTACGATTTTAATAAATGTAATTGATTTTGTCAAATAATATACTTGACTTTATCAATAAAAAACTTGTAATTGAATCTATGAGATATTTCTCTTGACAGCTAAAACAAAGTATGTTACAATTGGCTTTGTAAGTTCACTGGACTAACAAAACTGTCCGGTCCCTCCGCCGATGAAAGCTACGCGACAACAAACCAAAGACCACAACAGCAAGCTGGTCCTAAAAATTATTTATGATCAGGGCCAGGTGAGCCGGGCAGATGTTGCCCGTATCACCGGTTTGACCCGGACCACCATCTCCAGCCTGGTTGCCGAAATGATTGAGGATGGCCTCGTGGAAGAAGTGGGCTATGAACCCTCGAAGGGGGGAAAACCAGGCACCCTGCTAAGTGCGGTTGATGACTCATATCACTTAATTGGCATCGATCTGGCTAATAGTGAGTTTAGAGGAGGTGTACTTAACCTGCGCGGCCAGGTGATTCACCGTTTACATCTTCCGGTGAACGAGCGAGATGGTGAGGCAGCCCTGGAGTTGGCTTTTCGGTTGGTGGATGAGCTGGTGGCCGCCGCGCACAGACCCTTGCTGGGGATTGGGATTGGTACGCCTGGTCTGATGGACCCTCCCCATGGTCTCGTCCGCCGCGCCGTTAATTTGGGTTGGTACGATTTGCCCTTGCGAGATTTGTTGACCAGGCGTTGTAACTTGCCGGTCTACATTGCTAATGACAGCCAGGTAGCGGCCCTGGCGGAATACACCTTTGGCCGCAACTCCCCTACGCCTCATCTGGTTGTGGTTAAGGTTGGGCGAGGCATTGGGGCAGGGGTAGTGATTAACGGCCAACTGTTCTGGGGAGATGGCTTCAGCGCCGGTGAAATTGGCCATGTGAGGGTTGTAGAACAAGGGGAACTTTGCCGGTGCGGGCACTTTGGCTGCCTGGAGACGGTAGCCAGCAGCCGGGCCATTATCAGGCAAGCCCAAGTTATTGCCCAAAGTGACCCTGCGTCAATCTTGTATCAATTTGCCCGTACCCCGGAAGCTATTAACACCGAAACGGTATTGCAGGCGGCCGGGGCCGGTGATGAAGCGGTGCGGGCCTGCATTGCTAAGGTGGGATGTTACTTAGGGCTTGCCGTGGCGAATCTGGTGGGCGCCTTAAACATTCAACATGTCGTTATCGCCGGGAGTATAGCCCGTTTCGGCGAAATTCTGCTTGAGCCGATCCGGCAGGAGATGCGGCGGCGCTCGATGGAGATGTTGGCCGCCGACACTTGGGTTGAATCGAGCCACCTGGGACAAGATATTGTCATTCAAGGGGCAGCCGCTTTGCTGTTGACTAATGAGTTGGGGATTGTTTGATTATAAGTGAACATTGATTACTGTTCACTGATTACTGCTAACTGGTTACTATTTTTAAGGGAGACGGGGGGATGACCCAACTGCTCAAACTGATAAAACCAACTTTTGTCCCACCACTGGATGAAGAGTTTCGTCCGGCCGTTTTAGCGAATCGGGCTTATCAAAAGGAGGTTGAGGAGTCAGGAGCCGGTGTCCCCCTCGTCATTGGCTTAGAACGAGCCGCCGACTCGGTGTCTCGCTTTGAAACAACTGTTTTTCCCGACGAGCACCCCCGCGCCGGGGCCAATCGGCTTTATGTAGAGCGACTGGTCAAGTTTCTGCTCTGGCAGCGAGGCGGGTGGAAGGTTTATGTGGGCGGCCCCCGGGGCATTGGAGATTATCTTCAGCAATGTTATGCCCCCGTTGGGCCTCGTGCCTTTGATTTTCACTTTATGGGAGAAACAGTCTACCAGAAACCGTTTACCGTACTCCCCTGTACGCCTCAGGAAGTTCCGGCTGAACGGGAGAGCGAACGAACTTTGGGCCGTCACCTGAACGGCTGCCGGATTGGTTTTGATTTGGGAGCGTCGGATTTAAAGGTATCGGCGGTGGTAGACGGTCAGGCTATTTTTAGCCAGGAAATTGTCTGGCAGCCCCGCCAGCAAACCGACCCGCAGTATCACTACCAGCAGATTATGGCTGCCCTGAAGTTAGCTGCCTCAAAAATGCCCCGAGTGGATGCGATTGGCGGCAGTTCAGCCGGGGTCTATGTAAATAACCGGCCTATGGTGGCCTCGCTGTTCCGGGGTGTACCCCAGGAACGTTTTGATGAAATCAGGAATCTGTTTCTGCACCTTCGGGACGAATTGGGAGTTCCCCTGGAAGTGGTCAATGATGGCGAAGTGACGGCCCTGGCCGGTTCGATGTCATTGGACGATAACGCTATTTTAGGCGTGGCTATGGGTTCAAGCGAAGCGGCCGGCTATGTTACCGGCCGGGGCAATATTACCGATTGGCTGAATGAACTGGCCTTTGCCCCGGTTGATTATAATCCTGACGCGCCCATAGACGAATGGTCAGGTGACCGGGGGTGTGGGGCGGTGTACTTTTCGCAGCAGTGTGTCTTTCGACTTGCCTCCAGGGCCGGGCTGGAATTGCCTGGTGGGGTCACCGATGCGGCCAAGCTCGAAGCGGCTCAGGAAAAATTGGCAGCAGGACATGCAGGGGCGCTGAAAATTTGGCAGAGTATAGGCTATTACCTGGGTTATACCATCGCCCACTATGCCGACTTTTATGAGTTAAAACATGTCCTCATTTTGGGACGCTGCACCTCTGGACAAGGAGGGCCGTTGATACTTGATGGAGCCAGGGAAGTATTGAGGTCAGAATTTCCTGAGTTAGCCGCCAAAATCAATCTCCAACTCCCGGATGAAAAAAGCCGGCGGGTGGGGCAATCGATCGCCGCGGCCAGCCTGCCATCTATTAACTGAGAGTTCGTCAGGGCTGTTCAGTTCTAAAAACTAAAGAACACGGATGCGTA